>JANPKE010000088.1:0-2103 GCA_031425875.1 Nitrospirota bacterium | reverse complement strand
AGAGCTGGCCAACACGATCACGCTGGTGCGCAAAATCGCGGAGCACATGCCGTTCATCGTTGAGTACTAGGAGATTGGCTTTCTTGCCGGTTAATTCACAGACAATTGTGCGGGGGCCTTCCTTGCTGGTGATCTGCAGTTGAACGATTCGGTCATTCCCAATCTGACGGATCTCGTCGAGCCTGGCCCCTTGGACGTGGGCTCGGAGAAACTGGCAGAACGGGGGAGGTGTTGGAGGGTTGAGATGGGGACGGGTGGTGAGGTGGAGCCGAGAGATGTCTGGTTCGCAGGAGAGTAGGAGTCGGTGCGTCTGGCCTGGCACACGAATGTCGAGTACGATCGTGCGGGGCCTGGGCTGCTGAATCTTCTGTATCCAGCCGTTCCGGAGTACCGGAGTCATCTCAGCCAGAACCAGCGCCAGATCGGAAGCGGTAAGCATCATGAAAGCATTCCAATTCCAGTGTCGGCCTACGTCACTGGGATCATATTCTAGGACAGTAGTGGGTTGTCACTGTACGATTCGCCTTTAAAACACGCAAGAGTCTGAAACGAAACATTCGGCAGCTGTCGCTGCATAGTCATGACGCGAGGTGTTGATGAAAAGCAGTCGATCATAATCCAGGAGGACTGGCTGGCGTCCAGCTTGCGCTCACTCTCCCGCTACGCTAGAGTTCACCCAGAGCTCTTGTGTGCTCGTTCCACCATGCTCCTTCTTGATTCACGACGGCTTACGCAATTACGGGATGAATTTTGCCTCTCAATGCGGCGGCTGTTAGTCGACTTGTGCCGAGAAATGTATGCCCACCACGCTGATCTGGCCAGAGAATTCGGGCTTCCAACCGGCCTCTTTGACAGCCTCCATTCCAGCCTCAAGCCGAAGGCCTATTCCAACTGGAAAGTTGTCGGATGGATCGAGACACTGAATGACCTCGTGTATCTCTTGGATGTACTCCGTCAGCTACGGAGTGAACAGGATCGGCCCGAGTTTGCAGCACAATTGTTGAACGAGTGTCAGGAGAAGTTTTTTGAGCATGGTTATCTGGATGACCTCTTTCCCACAGGCCAATCGCATGTGCGTGGATTGGAGAAGCGCCTGTTCGCGTTGTGCCGAAGATTGGCACAGGAATTGACCCGGGAGGCCCTCTGGCTCGCCCCGGCTGTAGCGGTGAAGTGGCTACGTCAGCGGAAGATGAAGCGGTGGGATGTGCCAGGAATGCTCTCTGACAATTTCGAGCGCAGCGAAATTGCAGGAACCGTCTCCGTTGATACCTCGGGAGCCTGGTGCCAGGCACCTAGAGAAGTGCCACGTGTGTTACGCCAATCGGAAGGACGTGTCTTGTTTCGAGTGGAGTCAACCGGCATCACGTTGAAGGCCGGTAAGGTCGTGTCACCAATCTGGTTGGATGGGGGGGGAGTAGGACGCTGGCAGTGGGCGTACCATCCACCAATCGTTGCACCCCATAGCGGCGACGATTCCGTCACCGTAGGGCCGACTCTTGTCTATGGGAAGAATCGCCAGCCACGAACGGTGAAGCCGACCGATCGACGACAGGTCGAACGGATCACCTGCGCGTGGCAGACCATCCAGCTGGCTTGGCCGGAGGGACATGCTCTCCTAGACTTACTCACTTCTCGCATTATTCCGCTTCAGGCGAAGGGTGTGGTCAGTTTCAGTTATCGGCATCGCCCGGGGCTGTCGTTCATCAACTGTTTTGATCGTGGCAATCTTGATCTGATCGATGATCTGATTCATGAGAACAGCCATCACCATTTGAATCTTTTGTTGCGAAAACATGTCATGTACCGTGGGGACCATAACCAGCAGATCTTCTACTCGCCATGGCGACGGAGCCTCCGACCGTTGCGCGGGATTCTTCACGCTACGTTCACGTTCATCATGGGTGCGCTTTTATTCCAACGGCTTTCGTCCTGGGCCTCGGGACGAGGCGGGGCGGCGAGATGGAAGCAGGCCGGTCTGACACAGCGAGACTTGCAACGGGCTCGATTTCGCTGTTTGGAAGAAGTCGCCTCTGTCCGGTACTCGCTCCAAGATCTACACTATGCCGATCACCATCTGGGGTGGCTGACTGGTTCAGGTCGGCG
>JANPKE010000087.1:0-3727 GCA_031425875.1 Nitrospirota bacterium | reverse complement strand
CCCTCATCGGTAGGATTCACAGTGATCGGTCGCGAAGCGCCATACCCTTTGAAAATCAGACGATCAGCAACGATCCCCTTTGAGATCAGATAGTCGACGACGGCCTTGGCCCGCTGTTCCGAGAGCAGCTGATTCGCCTGCTCCGGTCCGACGTTGTCTGTATGGCCGCCAACTTCGAAGGCAGCCGTGGGATTTTCTCGTAAAATCGCGGCCACACCATTTAGGACAGCTTTCCCCTCCGGCAGCAGTGTAGCGCTGTTGATTCGAAACATCATCATTGTCCCCATCAGCAGTTCATCAATCTTTTTTTTGAGCACGGCTGGTGCCGATACTGGTGGCGGTGCTGGTGCTGACGGCAGCTCGATGATTTTCGGGGCCTGTGGAGGAATTTCAGACGGGTTCTGCAATGCCTCCGGTGGAGGTGGCGTGACCGAACCTTCGCCACAGAAGAAGAACACGGTACCAAGGATGAATAGCCCGAGGAGTGCCAAGTACGGGTCCTTGCCCTGCATGACAATCACCTTCGCTAAGGAGAGCAACCTAGCACGCCAAAGCAGAATATTGCTGTAGGGTGAAAGCCGTCAAGGGGTTGGTCGTGCGCCATCGTCTTGTGAGGGGTTCGAACTGATGGGCTTGCTAGATGGAATATTGGAAGACCGGTTTCGCCCCGATAGCCTGAGCCAGGACGCCTCTGCGTTTTAATTCATCCAGGATGCGAGCGGTGGCTGCATCGAAATCAGTAGGACCACTGAGGACGACATTCGTATTCGGCGGCGGCTCTTCTTCAGTTTTGCTCATGTGGACGGCAATGACCGGAACGGGATGCACCAGTGTTCTGATTGACTCTGCGGCTTCTCGATAGGCCAGGCCGAAGGGATTGGTGGTAGACACCACGATGAGGCCCGTGTCAGTGAGGAGACGCGCGACTTCACCGTAGCGTCGCGCCATTTCCGTCGTCTGTCCACGCTCTTCTTCGCTCAGATCAGCATCGAGTCCGCGGCGGAGATTTTCCCCATCCAACAAGTACGCATGACGCCGATCCGCCACGAGGCGTCCCTCAAGTTTTCTGGCTAAGAAGGACTTTCCGGTGTGCCGTCCCCCGGTAATCAGGACCACCGCTGCACGGTGGCCATACTGTTGCGCACGGTCTTCGACTGTGACTTCACCCTTGACCCAGGCAAAGTCACGCCGCCTGGCTTCTTCGCGGAGAAATTCCTGATCGTCATGGACCAGTTCGGTGATAATGCCCCCGCCCGCAATATCGTATTCGTCCACCAAAACAAACCGGCCCGTAGCCTCGAACGACGCCGAGAGGTCGAACGCCACCGGCGTTTTGGTGCGCAAGGTCAATTCAGCTACCTGATTCTTATTCACCGTATTGCTGCCCTGTTGCTGAGCCAAGTCCATCGTATCGATAATCCGATGGATCGACGCCACCTCGCAGTCCACTTCTTTCGTCGCCACGCGCAAGAGATATTTGCGCTCTTTTTCCAGCGGCCTCTTGCCGAGCCAAAACAGGTTGGCCCGAAAGGCCGTGGAGACGGACGGAAGGTGCTCCTGGTGCGAAGCGATCTCCCCACGCTCCACAAAGATCTGGTCATCGAGCGTCACACCGATCGATTGCCCTGCCTGGCCCTCTGTCGGTTGCGGCTCAATATTGAAAGCCTCCACCGTCCGGATATTGGCGCGTTTGTTCGAGGGCGAGAACACGAGATGATCGCCGACTTTTAACTGGCCGGCTGCAATACGACCCGTGATGATCCGGCGGGCATCAAACTTATAGACGTCCTGTACCGGCATCCGGAGAGGTTGTTCCGAACGGGCCGCTTCTTTCTGGAACCCACCGAGCGTTTCCAGGACGGTCGCGCCGGTATACCAGGGCATCTGCTCGCTGCGATTGGCGATATTGTCGCCGAGCTTGGCACTCACTGGAATGAACTGCGACGGCACAGCTTTGAACTGCCCCAGAAATTCACGATACTCTTTTTCAATCCCGTCGAACACGTCTTGCCGGTAGCCCACCAAATCCATCTTGTTGACCACCACGGCAAACTGTCGGACGCCCAGCAACGATAAGAGATAGCCGTGCTTCTTGGACTGCTCCTTCACACCTTCCAACGCATCGATGAGCAACAGTGCCGCCTCGGCCCGCGCTGCGCCGGAAATCATGTTCTTGAGAAATTCTTTGTGTCCGGGCGCATCAATGATGATGTATTGCCGACCCTTCCACATGAAAAACGTGCGAGCCGTATCGATGGTAATCCCCTGCTCCTGCTCTTCCAGAAACGCGTCGAAGAGGAAGGCATATTCGAATTCCTTCCCCTGTTGCTTGCAGATGGCCTGCACTTTTTCCAACTTACCGTCGGGAAGGGAGCCGGTATCGGCATAAAGTCGGCCGAGCAACGTGGACTTGCCATGATCCACATGGCCGACGATCACGATGTTCAAATTTTCAGATGGCTTTGTTTCGATCAGTGTCATATTTCATTACTCTCCAGAATGCTCAAACGGACAGGCCCGTCAGCATTCTGCCTACATATATCCATCCTTGCGGAGAAGCTCCATCCCTCGACCTTCATCCTGCGCTCGGCCTGACCGCTCGGCCACGGTGGTGTGGCGAAGTTCTTCGATGATGTCGTCCACCGTCTTGGCCGTGGACTTGATCGGTGTGGTGCAGGGGGCACAGCCGAGACTGCGGTAGCGTGTCCCATCGCCTTTATCGAGGTACAAGTCGATGAAGGGAATATTTTCGAGCTTGATGTATTCCCAAATATTGATTTCCGTCCAGTCCAAAAGAGGATGAACCCGAATGTGCGTGCCGGGTGGGAATGTGGTCTTGTACTGGTCCCACAGCTCCGGAGGCTGATCCCGAAAATCCCAATCTCCGTGTTTATCGCGCGGGGAAAAGTATCGCTCCTTGGCCCTCGTGCCCTCTTCGTCTGCGCGGACACCGAGGATGACGCCGGTGTATCCCTTGTTCTCCAATAGCTGCTTGAGACCGTTCGTTTTTAAGGCGGTGCAACAGACAACACGGCCCATCGTGTGGTTCATACCTGCCGCCAGGGCCTCTTTGTTCTGGCCGACGATCAACTCCAATCGCCATTCTCGAGCAAGACGATCGCGATACTCGATCATTGCCGGAATCTTGTAACTGGTATCGACATGCAGGAGCGGGAACGGGACATGCCCGAAAAAGGCCTTGCGGGCCAGCCACAGTAGCACCGTGGAGTCCTTCCCCATGGACCAGAGCATGGCGAGATTGTCGAAATGTTTGTAGGCTTCTCGGAGAATATAGACGCTTTGATCTTCCAGTTGCCGCAGGTGTTTCATACCCAAAATCCTTCCGCCTTTCGTCCTACACTGCGACCTGCTGTCGCACCAAGTCATCAAGCTTACGCACCGCCGCGCCATCCTCAATGGCTTCGCGTGCCGCCGGGAAGCAGGCCGATAACGACGTCCCTTTCCCCGCTGCGTACAGTAACATCGCGGCGTTCATGAGGACCCACTCTTTTGGCCCGCCCTGCACCCGACTCTGAAGAATACGGCGGAGCAGATCCGCCTCCTTTTCTCGCTGATCGGGGGGAAATCCGGCCATCTCCCGCGATGGAATAAAGGTCAGTCCAAAATCTTTCGGAGTGATCTCCAGCGGTCTGATGCGTTCATCGCGAAGCTCCAGAACTCTCGTCGCCATCGAGGCAGACAACTCCGGATCGCCCTCGACGCCACG
>JANPKE010000086.1:0-6206 GCA_031425875.1 Nitrospirota bacterium | reverse complement strand
GATGCCACAAACTGGCCCGCAGCGCTTGTATGGATTTCGTATGGCGCTGTTGTTCCTGGCGAAGTCGCGACGCGGTCACGAAGTCTTTCTGGCAGGCTGGTCGCGAAGGGCACGTGGGGCAGGGGAAGTCCCCCAACGATTGGACGATGGCATCGGGCAGTGGTTCGCGACTGGTGGAGATCAGGATAGGAAGCAAGGGCAAGCGCTGCGGAAGTTCTTCTAACTGATGACTGAGTCGATCGAACGTATCCGTGGAACACCACGGATACATCGGCGTTTCCTCGAAATCGCATGTGCGGTCGTAGACTTCTTTCACGCTCGTGACCGGGCATTCAGTGACGGCACCATCCGGTCGTAAAATGGTGAGCATGGAATTCTTTTGGCCTTTACTCCGGTATTGCCGGAGCACAATCCCGCGGCCTCTGCTGAGTCCTACCACACGCCCAGGGCTCAGGAACGGCAACCGAGCTGAAATTTCAGGCGATTCTGACCGGTGCGTCTGATGCCGGGTGTGGCGGTGCCTCCGCGCATGGTCGAAGGTTTGCCATTGGGTGATCCAGTCCGTACAGACGCGAGGGCCAAACGGTTCCATTTGTACATGGAGGGCCTCGAGTTTGTGCTCGAGGAGTTCAGCGCGCTGGTTGAGTTGGAATTGCGCGAAACTCTTGGCCAAGATTCCTTGAATTTGCTCATGGGGATGGGCTTTCAAGAGATTCAAGACCATCGGGTAACTGATCGTAAACTGGCTGTCGATGGCTTCCGGTTGCCCGGTCAACCCTTTGGTCAGAACCGCCAGATCGATATACGGAGAGGGAGTCACAACCGCAAATCCGACGTGGTCTTTCCCGCGGCGGCCGGCTCGGCCGGCGACCTGCTGGACTTCGCCGATGGTCAGGTCGGTGAAGTCGCGGGACTTGCGGATGCTGGATTGCGTGATCACGACCGTGCGGGCTGGAAAATCGACACCCGCCGCCAGGGTTGTTGTAGCGAAGACCGCATCGAGATGGCCTTGTCGCATCAGCTCTTCGATCGCGATTTTCCACGAAGGCAGATGCCCGGCATGATGGGCGGCGACGCCGATTCGCTGTACGATGGGAATGAGGGGATGTTCGATAATGCTCGGATACTGCGCGATAACCCGTTCGAGCGCCGTACCGATCGCCTCTTGTCGCACCGGAGGAAGTACGAGATCGGCATGATTGAACGCCTCCATCGCTTCGTCACAGGCTCGCCGTGAGGTGAGAAACACAATAGCTGGCGTGAGATGTCGTTGGCGGAGCGCCGCGATGAGATCAACCGGATGGATCGACGGCGGCATGCAGCTTCATTCCTTTTGAGATGACCACGAGGCCTGATTCAGTGACGATAAATCGTTGCGCGTCGGCCTCTCGATCATACCCAATTTCCGTATGCGGAGGGATCGTCACATCCTTGTCGATGATGGCGCGTCTGATACGGCTCTGTGCGCCGATCGTTACGTTTGCCATAATAATGGATTCACGGACATCCGCATGGTCTTGTACGAGGACGTTCGGGGACACAATTGAATTTTGGACGCGTCCACCCGACACGATGCAGCCGCCGCAGATGATCGAATCGAGGGCGACCCCCATCCGGCCTCCCTGAAAATCCTGCGCGAAGACAAACTTGGCCGGTGGAAACTGCCCTTGATAGGTTCGGATCGGCCATTCTGTGTCGTACAGATTGAATAGAGGGTCGACGGCGACCAAATCCATGTTCGCTTCCCAGTACGCGTCGAGCGTTCCAATATCGCGCCAGTACTTGACGGCTTTTTTGTTGGCATCTTGAAATTTGAAGGCATACACACGCCCTTGATCGATCATTCTGGGGATGATGTTTTTTCCGAAGTCATGCGCGCTGCCTTCTCGAGCGTCTGCAATCAGGTGTTCGCGGATAGCCTTCGTGCGGAACAGATAAATGCCCATCGACGCAAAGGCATGGGCGGGATCGTTGGGGAGTGGAATGGGATGCGACGGCTTTTCATCGAAGCGAGTAATCCGGTAGTCGTTGTCGACTGCGATGACGCCGAAGCGAGTGGCCTCTTGGACGGGAATGTCGATGGCCCCGACGACCGCATCTGCACTTTTGGCGATGAGCCAGTGGTACATTTCCGCATAGTTCATCTTGTAGACGTGATCGCCGGCGAGGATCAGCAGGAACTCCGGATCTTCTCCGTCGATCAAGAACATATTCTGATACACGGCATCGGCGGTGCCACGGTACCAATCTTCGCTGATGCGCTGTTGAGGAGGGACCGAGGCGATGTATTCGCCAAGTTCTGCATTGAGAATATTCCAGCCGGTCCGAATATGGCGATCGAGCGAGTGTGATTTGTATTGAATGAGGACCGCGATCTTGCGGAGTCCGGAATTCAGGCAATTGCTCAGGGTAAAGTCGATGATGCGATACTTCCCGCCAAAGGGAACTGCCGGCTTCGCACGGTGGTCCGTCAGCGGGAATAGTCGCTCGCCTTTCCCGCCGGCTAATACCATCGTGAAAATGTTCTTCATTGGCTGGATTCTAGCAGGACCTCCATGAAATAGAAAGCAAGCGGAATCGTTGACTTCCCGTTCCATGCGGTTAATACTAGCTACCAGAACACCGGATTGAGCATCTCGGGTCGGTTGACGATGAACAAAGGAGTGAGCATGAAGCGAGATGTCGTTGTCGCGGCTCTCCCACGAGTCGATTCCAGGCGTGTGACGAAGCTGATAGAGAGTCCCTCAGATCCAGCCCGAAACATGGCCTGGCGCCTGGAAAAGCTTGAGGAGCAGATCCAAAAGCTGTCCGAACTGGTTCGGGATCATGCCGAAGACATGGATCGGTTAGTTCGGATTGTCGCAGAGACCCAGGATGTGGTCCGCCGGCAGTTGCTTCGGAAGCACCATGAGAAAGTTCGGGTGAGAAAGCATCTTCGGGAAGCCAATTCGGGGCTAGACTAGGGCCGACGATCGTTGGGTCGCTTCCGCCCCTTCGCTCCAGTCGATGTGTCGGATACGTACCCGTGTCAATGGTTCCCTCCTGAACGTGCTACCGATGATGATCTGGAATAAATAGGAGTTCACGCATCGTGGTCAACTATACATGCATTGCGGTGGGTATTCTTGCCGGTTTTGTGCAAGTGCAGACGCTCTATGCCGTGTCCGAGCAACCCGTGCGGATATGGCCGATCCAAATCCCCTATGAAGCGCCACCGAAGAATCAAGATGTGCCGGATGTCTCGATTCCTCCCAATAAGGACCCGCTCAGCGCTGAAGAGGTCAAGCGCGCGGAAGCCTTGCTGCCGCTGCTGGAAGGGAAACAGGAATTTTGGGCCATGGGAGAATTCGTGCATTTGGGAGAGCCGGCCGTTCCCGCCCTTATTCAGGCGTTGACCATGCCGAGCCCGCGGATTCGCTACAACGCGATCGAGACCTTGCTGATGATGAAGGGAGTCACCGGGGTTCCCGCCCTGATCTCCACCGCAAAGGAGTCCGGTGAAATTCCTCGAGTGCGGGAACATGCCCTGCGTGTTGCCGTTCGTCTGGATCCGACGAACGCGCCCGAGGCGATTGCTGTCATGGCAAAGGACTCCAATCCATCCGTCAGAAAAGCTGCGGCGTTCGAAGCGCGGTATGTCCGGCAGAAGGCCGTGATCTCCATCTTGATTCCGATGGTGAGCGACGACGAGCGTTTCGTGGCGCTGTCGGCATTGCAATCACTCTGGATTCTGACTCGCCATGAGACTGAGTTTCATGACTGGGACACCTCGACCAAGCAGGATCGCGCCGCATGGTCGAGTGAATGGACCGAGTGGTGGGACGCCAACAAAGACGTCTTTGAGATTCCCGAACCGCGGCGGCCGAAGCGGAGTTTGTAACGGTAAGCCGGGGAGGTTGCGGTCCGAGAGATTCCTATGCTACGAATGTAAAGATATGAAACTCAAGAGCGGAGCGATGCTCAAGATTGCCAAATTAGGCAACCCTATTCTTCGCAAAGTTGCTGCGCCGATCGATCCTCGAGAGATTAAATCGTCCGAAATTCAGCGGTTGATCGATGACATGTTTGAAACGATGTACGACGAACCGGGCATCGGGTTGGCGGCGCCACAAGTATCCCGTTCGATTCAACTGGTTGTGATGGGCTGCAAAGGTGAGGGTGGATTTCCAGAAACGGTCCTCATCAACCCCTCGATTGTGTATTACGGGCCTGAACAAGTGGACAACTGGGAAGGCTGTCTGAGTGTTGATGGACTAAGGGGAAAAGTGACCCGACCCTCGCTGGTGCGGGTCAAGGGGCTGGACCGGAAGGGGAAAGCTCTGGATTTTGAGGCGACCGAACTGTACGCAGTCTGTATTCAGCACGAACTCGATCACTTGATCGGCAAAGTCTTTCTGGATCGCATGACCGATATGTCCACCCTCACTCAGCTAGACGAATTTTCGCAGTATTGGCAAAAAGAACCCACGAATGTAATTTGATGCCTCTCTTGTTGAACCGCTCGTGAAGTCCCTTCTTCGTGTCCTGCTGTATCTTCGGCCTCACCGCGCTCTCGCGATCACGACACTCGTCTGCGCCGCCGGTGCGACGGCGATGGAGCTGGTGCCTCCCTGGGTCATCAAGATCATCATCGACGATGTGATTCAGGCGAAGCAGACGTCGTTGCTGCCATGGGTGATTGGTCTGCTCGTGGGCGCCCATGTGCTCAAGAACGTGTTTGCCTCACTCAGAATCAGGCTGAATAATCAGCTTGAGCAGACGGTGGTTCACGATCTTCGTCGGCATATTTTCTCTGCGCTTCAACATCTTTCTATCACCTATTTTGAGAATCGCTCGACGGGGGAGATCATGTCCCGGGTGACCAACGACACGGAGCATGTCGAGCGGATCTTCATTGATGGGCTTGAAGGAATGTTGACGGCGTCGCTGACTCTTCTTGGAATCACGGGACTCTTGTTCATGCTCAATTGGAAGCTGGCGGTGCTCTCGCTGTTGCCGATCCCATTGCTGGCCTTGTCCGCAAGTTGGTTTACGTCGAGGGTTCATGGGTATTATCGGGAGACCCGCCAGAGCGCCGCTGAACTGAACGGCTATCTACAAGATGCGTTGTCCGGGATCAGGGAGACAATGGGGTTTGGCCGTCAGGGGCACGAGCAAGCACGTTTCGACCGGCTGAGCCAGGCGTATAGTGAGAAGAATCTAAAGGCGATGGTCTTGTGGTCGATCTATTCGCCGGGGATGATTCTGGTGGCTGCCCTCGGGACCGTCTTGATCCTCTGGTACGGTGCGGGAGAGGTCATGGAGGGGCGTCTCACGCTTGGCGAATTGGTGTTGTTCCTTTCCTACCTGGCGATGTTCTACGTCCCTATCAATCAGATTCATTCGGTCAATCATATGTTGCAGCATGCGTTGGCGGCGAGCGAGCGGGTCTTTGAGGTCCTGGATACGATTCCGGACGTCGTCGATCGTCCTCATGCAGTGGCTCCCGTCCATCGGGTCCATGGAGCTGTCCGACTCGACCAGGTTCAGTTCCATTATCGACCCGACGTGCCGGTCCTGAGAGGGGTTTCAGCAGCCGTGCCGGCTGGGGAGCGCGTGGCACTGGTCGGGATGAGTGGGGCGGGGAAGAGCACATTACTCAAGTTGTTGATGCGGTTTTACGACGTCACCAACGGGGCGATTTGTATCGATGGGAAGGATATCCGCGATCTGCCGATTGCTTATCTACGTCAACAGATCGGGTTCGTACAACAGGAGCCGTTCCTGTTCAACGGGACTGTTCGAGACAACCTTCTCTACGGCGATCTGCATGCAGACCAGGCTCGGCTGGAAGCAGCGGCCCGCGCAGCGCGTGCGCATGAGTTTATCGCGGCGTTACCCGAAGGGTATGACACCTGGATTGGGGAGCGGGGTGTCAAGTTGTCAGTTGGACAAAAACAGCGGGTTTCGATCGCACGGGTGTTGTTGAAAGATCCGCCCATCGTCATTTTTGACGAGGCCACCTCCAATATTGATACGGAGACCGAGGTGAAAATCCGCGAAGCGTTGAACGAGCTGACGACAGGGCGAACCACCTTCATCATTGCCCATCGATTATCCACACTCCACGATGTGGATCGGATTGTGGTGCTCGATAACGGTCGACTCGTGGAGGATGGCCGGCATGATGAGCTGGTGAGCCGAGGAGGAGTCTATGCTGGTCTCTA
>JANPKE010000085.1:0-2378 GCA_031425875.1 Nitrospirota bacterium | reverse complement strand
CCCGGGGGGGCGGGGGGAGGTTCTCGGCTCAAGATTTTCAATTTACGTCGAAGCTCAGCAAAGCTTCGCCAAAACTCTTTCAAGCCTGTGCCACCGGAGAACGGTTGAAGAATGCGACGCTCGTGGCGAGAAAGGCAGGCGAGGGACAGCAGGAGTACTACAAAATCACGTTCAGCGACTGTCTAGTGTCTTCCTATCAGCAGGGTGGGGCTGTTGGATCTGACCTCATTCCAACGGATCAGGCGTCGTTGAGCTTCGGGAAGATTGAGATCGAGTACACAGAGCAAAAGGCGGATGGGTCGCAGGGAGCAGTTGTGAAGGGTGGCTATGACTTGAAGCTCAATAAGACTGTGTAGGGGACAAAGGGGATAGGATAGATCCAGGGGGACAGCATTTAGGCGGCGACGGTGCTGAGCGCCGATTCTGCTTCAACAGATTGGTTCAAACTAGCAGGAGCGGTGCACCCTTCGACCAGGTCGGTGACATGCTCACGGACTCCCTGTGCGTACCGAAGAAACTCGATGCCAAACTGGTTGTCTTTGTGCCAACGCACGATTGAAATCTCGACGGCGAGGGGAGATTCTGTGTCAGGCGCCTCGATGTGCAATGCGAGATAGCTGCCTGGCGTCAGGGCCACATTGCTTTGCATTCTGCAGCCTGTTGCAGAAAGATCGAAGAGGGTTCCTTCTCCTGCGCCATTGTCGGTTTGGACGCTGGCGGGGTACCGGACATATTTTCTTGAGCTGCACCGGAGCTGCATATCAACCTCGCTGTTAGTGCCTTTATCGGCAGTGCCGAGTAAAACTTAAATATGTTGACTCGATAATTCCTCTTCCCCTCGTTCCTGCTAGACGCGACTGCGTTCATGCTTGTATCGTACGTGTGACTCTTAATCTGGAGAACCGAGCCATGACGCAACAAAGCTATCCCCGAAGCCCCAAGGCTCTCCTCGGCGGCATCGCTCATCTCGGGCGGTTGATCGACAAGATTCGTCTGCGCCATGCCGGGCAGATTCAGGACTACAACTACATCACCGTGGGGTTCGATCAGTATCTTGTCGAGTTTCTTGGGATCGACGCGAAATCGTTCGAACAGTGTGTCTTGGCAGGTGGGACGGATGAGGAGCTGCTTGCCTGGGTGAAGGGCAATGGCCGCAAGCCATCTGAGCAGGAAATCGTGCAATGGACACAGGCTCTACTGGCTTCCGGACCAAAAGATGATGCAACTCGCCAGAGATTCCAAGGTCGTTTGAAGGACATCGCGACCAAGCGCGGTGTGACCGTGAGTTCCTTGCCATCTGTGACGACCTGGGCGGATGTGATTGAACTTGATGAAGAACGTCTCTAACAAGCTGCGGAAAAACTCATTGTGACGTCTGTCGCCATCGAAGATATTGAGGCTTGAGCCGACGCTGAACAGCCATGCAGGATGCGCAAAAAGGCTGTCAGCAAGGCCGCAGCAAGCGAAGAGTTGACGTTGAGCCTCTAAGCGATGCGAGAACGCCGCTGGCGGACTTTTTCCGCATCCTGCTAGTTCTGCTCCTATTCTCTGTATTGAGTGCGACGGTCTTTGCCGGATATCTGTGGCGGCGAGGTGCTTACCCTGATCGGTGAAACGGAATCGGTCCTATCTCAATTCTGTCCACCCGCCTGTTTGCGAGCGAAAGGCCAGTTGGCGGGTTGTGGTGCGAATCACGGTCACGTCGTTGGTCTGGTCGATTGATTGCATCTGTTCGTGCGCCGACCAGCGCATGGCAAAGAAACCTCCGGTGAACGCGGAAAACGCCAGGGCTCGCTCAGAGGTAATCACAACGATCACATGGCCGCGACCCTGCAGTTGTTTGACGGTTTCATTCGGCCCCAACGCATCGCTGAACCAATGGCCACGACTCTCTTGAAACCCATGGACTCGCCGGTTGGTCTGCACCACAAGCAGGCGTGGTAGTACATGATGCCGTTCAACCTGCTCTTCGACGCCCAGCTGCACCTCTGTCCATCGACGTAAGCCGGAAGAGAAGCCCAACAGTCGGCGGGTGGTCTGGGCAAAGCCGGCTGGTCCCTGAGCCATCGTGGTAACGAGTGTTTCATTGACCCCCAATGGTTCCTCGACAGGACTGCCACCTCCTGGGAGCGCAACGACTCTGTCTTTGACGACTGTGACCAGGACATCGATCTGGCGAACTTGTGAGAAAGCAGGACTTGAACCCAGGGAAACTAGGATCACAAGCGCAAGCGTGGCGTAACGGATGGTGGAAAGCATCTGCATCCCGTTCGTAGGGCTGGTTTAGTGTCGCCTACTCATAGGCCCTCTTGCAACAGATCGCACCAGGCGTCTTCAGAGAATGCCGATCGTGTTGATGCAGTTCCCTTGTCGAGCGG
>JANPKE010000084.1:0-5086 GCA_031425875.1 Nitrospirota bacterium | reverse complement strand
CCCAACAGAGGTGTGCCGCATCGATCCGGAACATGGTGGCGCACTGGCAGACCGTCGATGACAGGAAGAACACTTTCCTATCGGTGAGTTCATGCTTCAATCGATTAACGAGATTTAGTTCCGTCCCAACCGCCCACGTCGTGCCGGCTGGTGCAGCGGTGACTGTGCGAATGATGAACTCGGTCGATCCGATCAGATCCGCCTTGTTCACCACATCCTCATGGCACTCAGGATGAACGATGACCTTCCCGTCCGGATACTGTTTTCGAAAATGATCCACATGGACCGGCTGAAACATTTGATGGACGCTACAATGACCTTTCCACAAGATCAGTTTAGCCTTCTTAATGGCATCCTTCGTATTCCCGCCATTGGGTTGATAGGGGTCCCACACGATCATTTGCTCACGAGGAATCCCCATCTTGTTCGCCGTGTTGCGGCCCAAGTGCTCATCTGGAAAAAAGAGAATCTTTTCTCTCCTGGCCCAGGACCATTCAATCACGGCCTTGGCGTTGGAGGAGGTGCAGGTAATCCCACCATGCTCGCCACAAAACGCCTTGAGCACCGCCGCCGAATTCACATATACCGCCGGCATCACGGTCTCCTCGACCGGAATCACGCGCCCCAAGGCTTCCCAACACTGGTCAACCTGTTCAATCGCCGCCATGTCGGCCATGGAACACCCAGCCGCCATGTCGGGCAAGATTACTGTTTGCTGAGAACGACTGAGAATGTCCGCCGTCTCGGCCATGAAATGTACGCCGCAAAAAACGATGTGGGACCGCTCGGACCGTTCAGCAGCCAGCTTGGCCAATAAGAGGGAATCGCCGCGAAAGTCGGCGTGCTGAATCACCTCGTCGCGTTGGTAGTTATGACCCAGGATCATGACCCGCTCACCGAGTGCTTGCTTCGCAGCGACCGTCCGCCGGTACAATTCCTCCACCGACTGCGCTTGGTACTCGGTGATTGGCCTGGGTAACGTCGCAGTAACCGTCACAATAATTCCTCCACACGAAAGGGAATTCATTCTACGATAGGCTCCTTCCACAATCAACGAATCGCCCATTGAGGAAAAGTCCTAGTCGCCCGCCCAAACGGAGAGGAAACGGAATAGGCCTAATAGCCGATTGACTTCGCAGTCTCGGAGTAATACGATGACACTCTATCGCTAGGGGAGCCTTAAGGCTGAGAGTCCGAATGATCGGACGACCCTCACAACCTGACCTGGATAATACCAGCGTAGGGAAGCCGGACATCAACGGATCGCGTGAGGAATCAGCCGCATTCCCATCCTAAAGATAGGGAAGCGGCTTTTTTGTTGTAACCATCCCGCAGGCTGCTTCCGGCTCCATGATGTCAGCCAATTACGAAAGGATCTCCTTATGAGTATCCATAGCCATACAAACGGATCCGATCATGGGAATGGCATTGTCACCCCATCGTCTCCGCTCACGACGACGCCTTTTCCGGCCTCGCAGAAAATCTATGTACATGGCGTACAACCCGCCGTCCATGTTCCGATGCGGGAAATCAGTCTGTCCCAGACCAAAGGGGCGAATGGAGCAAGCTCCGGCAACAACCCGGTAATTGTTTATGACACGTCAGGCCCATACACCGATCCCTCTCTAACAATCGATGTCCGCAACGGACTGAAGCCGTTACGACACTCCTGGGTGCTCAGCCGACAAGATGTTGAAGAACTTCCTGATGTGAGCTCGGCGTACGGCCGTCTGCGTGCGACCGATCCGAAATTAGCCGAA
Organism: Nitrospirota bacterium; assembly: GCA_031425875.1. Taxonomy (GTDB): domain Bacteria; phylum Nitrospirota; class Nitrospiria; order Nitrospirales; family Nitrospiraceae; genus Nitrospira_D. The sequence goes on along the minus strand of JANPKE010000084.1, from coordinate 3,326 downwards.
CTTCGCTTTCAGCACATCCGTAAGCCCTTGCGGGCGAAATCGGGACGGAATGTAACCCAACTGCACTACGCTCGCAAAGGCATCGTCACGCCGGAGATGGAGTTTATCGCCATCCGCGAGAACCAATCGCGCCACACGGAATCCGAGGCTGCATCCCAGAACGGCCATGGCGGGGGCGTGAAGCAGCATCCTGGGTTTGCCTGGGGTGCAAACATTCCTCGGGTAATCACGCCCGAGTTCGTGCGAGACGAGGTGGCCCGTGGCCGCGCGATCGTTCCATCGAACATCAACCATCCGGAAAGCGAACCGATGATCATCGGCCGGAACTTCCTCGTGAAGATCAATTCCAACATCGGCAATTCCGCCGTCGCCTCTTCCATCGAAGAGGAAGTCGAGAAAATGATCTGGTCAACCCGCTGGGGCGCCGATACCGTGATGGATTTGTCGACCGGGAAGAACATTCACGAGACACGCGAATGGATCATTCGCAATTCCCCGGTGCCGATCGGAACGGTGCCGATCTATCAAGCACTCGAGAAAGTGAACGGCAAGTCGGAAGAACTCACATGGGAGATCTTCCGCGACACCCTAATCGAACAGGCAGAACAGGGCGTGGACTACTTCACGATTCACGCTGGTGTGCGCCTGGCCTATGTGCCGATGACTGCAAAACGCATGACCGGAATTGTGTCGCGTGGCGGCTCCATTCACGCGAAGTGGTGCCTCGCACACCATCAGGAAAATTTCGCCTACACGCACTTCGAAGAGATCTGTGAGATCATGAAGGCCTACGACGTCGCCTTCAGCCTAGGCGATGGGCTTCGACCAGGATCGATCGCAGATGCCAACGACGACGCGCAATTTGCCGAACTCGGGACATTAGGCGAGCTGACCAAGATTGCTTGGCGGCACGATGTGCAAGTTATGATCGAAGGTCCAGGTCATGTTCCCATGCACATGATTCAGGCCAACATGGAAAAGCAGCTCGAGGCTTGCCAAGAGGCTCCATTTTATACCCTTGGCCCACTGACGACCGACATTGCTCCCGGCTACGATCACATTACATCCGGCATCGGCGCTGCCATGATCGGCTGGTACGGCTGCGCCATGCTGTGCTACGTCACACCCAAAGAGCATTTGGGTCTCCCGACTCGCGAGGACGTCAAAACCGGCGTCATTACCTACAAAATTGCCGCGCACGCAGCTGACCTGGCCAAAGGGCATCCCGGCGCCCAAGCGCGTGACAACGCGCTGTCGAAGGCTCGATTCGAGTTCCGATGGGAAGACCAGTTCAATCTTTCGCTTGATCCGGACACAGCCCAGCAGTTCCACGATGCCACGCTCCCGGACAACGCTGCCAAGGTCTCCCATTTCTGCTCCATGTGCGGTCCACACTTCTGCTCGATGAAAATCACGCAAGACGTCCGAGAGTACGCCGCGCAGCTACAAGTCGATGAACAACAGGCGATTCAGATCGGCATGAAAGAGAAAGCCGAGGAGTTTAAGAAAACCGGTTCTGAAATCTACCGGTAGGAGTGCCCTAATGGCCAAACCACGACCAGCTCCCTTAAGGGAACGAGACATCACCCGGCAGATTGCGCGGGAATACTATAAAGAGTTCGATCAATTGATCGAAAGCGACGTCATCATCGTCGGCGCGGGACCATCAGGGCTTATTTGCGCGCACGACTTGGCCACGATGGGATTTCGCACGCTCCTCATCGAGCAAAGCCTGGCTCTCGGGGGTGGATTCTGGTCCGGCGGGTATCTCATGAATAAGGCGACGATCTGCGAGCCGGCGAATGAAATCCTCGAAGAGGTCGGTGTCCCGTGCAAGAAAATCAAAGAATGCGAAGGCATGTACATGGTCGATCCTCCACATGCCACCGGGGCCCTGATCGCGGCCGCGTACAAAGCCGGGGCTAAGATCATGAACCTGACACAAGTGGTGGACTTGATCCTACGCAACGATAGCTCACTGGAAGGCGTCGTCGTCAACAGCACCACCGTCGAGATGGCGGGGCATGATATGATCCACGTCGATCCCATTGCCCTCGAGAGCAAGATCGTGGTGGACGCCACCGGCCATGATGCCGTGCTGGTCGAACTCCTTCACAAGCGGAATCTGTATAAGAAGGTGCCCGGAAACGGTGCCATGTGGGTCGCCCGATCTGAAGAAGAGGTGATGGATCGTACCGGAGAAGTATATCCCAATTGCTTCGTTATCGGATTGGCTGTCGCCGCCGTGTATGGCACCCCAAGAATGGGTCCCGCTTTCGGTTCGATGCTGCTGTCCGGACGATATGGCGCAGAATTGATCACGAAGAAATTGAAACAGGAGTCATGAGACGGAGCGGTATGTTGGCAGCCTGCAAGGCCGCAGGGAGTGCGAACCCAGTGGCGTATTTCACAGTAGGTTGAGGAGTTCGTACGAACGAGAACGACGCAGGGGACCTTTTTCAACAGCCTGACTATGGATATTCAAGATTTTTTGATCCAAGGCGAAGGGCGCGAGGAAGACAAGCGCCAGGCGTGGGATCTCTTTCAGCAGGCCTATGAACAACAGATGAAGCGTGAACTGGAAGAGGCCATCAACCTTTACAAAAAGTCGTTGGCCACCCATCCCACGGCCGAAGCCTATACGTTTCTGGGATGGACCTACAGCTGGATGGGGCAGATTGACGAGGCAATTGAGGAATGTCACAAGGCCATCGCGCAGGACCCGGACTTCGGCAACCCCTACAATGATATTGGCGCCTACCTGATCGAGAAGGGTGAATTCGACGAGGCCATTCCCTGGTTTCAGAAAGCGATACAGGCCAGGCGTTACGAGAATCCGGCCTATCCACACCTTAATCTTGGCCGCGTGTATGAGCGAAAAGGGAACTGGACGGAGGCCATCGACTCGTATAAGAAAGCGCTCGCCCTGGATCCAAACTACGCGCTGGCCCGAAAAGCGCTGGGACGGTTGGTCAGCTCATTGAACTGAAATCATATGTCCATGCAGAAAACCATTCTTGTCGCCATCACTGATCTGTTCTTCTACACCAAAGTCCGTGACGCATTACGCCCACCGGACTACCAGCTTGAAAAAGCACGTACACAACAGGATATCGTCGACAAAGCCCTGTCGGCAAACCCAGGCGTGATTATCTTCGACATGAACGACCTGACCCTTAACGCTTTTCAGGCGTTGGAAAAGCTGAAAGCCGATCCGCTGTTAAAGGGCATTCCAACGCTGGCCTTTGCCAATCATGAAGAAGTCGATACTTGGAACCGTGCGAAAGCGCTCAGCGTGACAAAGATTGTCTCCCGCAATGAGTTTT
>JANPKE010000083.1:0-2092 GCA_031425875.1 Nitrospirota bacterium | reverse complement strand
AGTGTGGCCGTGCAATCGATTTGATAAATGGCTTCTCCGCCGCCGCCTGCAGCCCCTTGAGCAGCACCCTCATACCCAGCCGCAAACTGCAACGATCCACCAACCTTGTTCTTGAAGTAGAGGCGATCGATGTCGCCAAGGACTGCAAAGGGCCCGGCAGTCATCTGAATATCGGGAGACGCACCAACTCCGTCTGCGTTATTGTTCGCTTGTCCCATGATTTCTTGCGTGAGGGTAGGTGCTATCGCGCCTTCGGCGTTTGCGGGAATCACCGCTGCTGGCCCAACCCCGACATAGCTGAGAGGGACTTGCCGTTCCTGCAAGGTCTGCATAATCACGTTGACGCCGGTCCCTATACAGGACTCAGCCGCTGCCGCCGCTGCGTCCGTGGAGTTGGCAAATCCAGCCATTCGATTCTCCAGCCCTGTCATCGTCATCGCGGCAATCCCAAGCGCCGTCATCATGAGGATGGTCAGAAATACACCAAAGAGAGCAAAGCCTCGCTCATTATTCAACACTCCGTGCCGTCTTGGTTTTGAACCTATTGTTCCCACGCTGCATCTCCTTCGCATCACTATCGCCCTGGATTGCGCACCTCTATCGTTCGAACGAACATGCGCCGTCTGGTCGACGTATAGGGTGGATTGAGTCCTGCGAAATCGCCGGCCGCAAAGAGTCCGGCGCCATGGTTGTGATCTGACACTTGCATTGCTTGAGCTTGCACGACACGGCCGGCCACGATCCCTTCTCCCACTCCTTGATCTACAAAGCGTTCACGCCCAACGATGCTGGCTTGCACTAAACTGATCTTGTCCGGCGTCATGGGCGCACTATTCCAAGCGTTATTACTTATAAAATCCAATTGATCGAACCCAGCGGCACTCCCGACCTGATTGTCGATGATGCCGTCGGGAATACCGCCATTCAGCGCCAGAAAGCATCCGTCGCAAGCGTAGGTAAATTGCATGTCTTCGATTTCATCAGCAATGGACAGGCAGCGACTATTTGGCGTATTGCAATCCAAGCCCCCTGTGCCCACGCCCCGTACCAAGCATGGAAAGCGACCGTCACAGAGCCCATTGGCATCTGGCGGCGGAATGATTTGGTAGGTGATGCACTGGAGTAGGTACACTGGCGCATTCGCGCCAAAGGCCACTGGAGCTGGAACCGGCGTGATGGTGATTGTTGATCCACCGACTGCGGTGACCGTGGCGGTTGAGCTCCCTGCCACACTCACCGTGGCTCCAACTAAACTGCCTCCGCCCCACTCGACGGCCATATCTGTTACGGCCTGAAGGGACGAGAGCGTAAAGGAATTGTAGCCAGGGCCGATCGCGTTTTGTAACAACCAGGGCGGTCTGGTCGCTGTCCCCACTGGATTTCCAAGCGGCACGATCAGGCTGATACGATCCGGACCTGTGTCAGGCCCAGCGACGGCATTATCCAGAGGGACAATGGCTGTTGGACAATTGCCGACTGCCCCTATCGATCCGAATCCTGCCTGTCTGATATCTCGGGAAATCATTTCCATGGCGTTTCGCACGTTCTGCTGCGTTTCTCCCGTTTGCCCCGTGGTGGCATTGGACCGTTCGAACGACGTCACCACGGCAAGTCCGGCAGCAACGATACCCACCGCAATGGTTCCGGCAAACATCAGCTCGACCAACGTCATCCCGTCTTGATTGCTCGTCTGACGCCTAGGCTTTTCCATGTTCCGCCGCCTATCCCTTCACTCAGGTGCTATGGTGGTATCCAACATCACTCTCCGTGGGGCCGCTGCCGTCGTGCCCATATTTCGCCCAGTCCACGTGATGACGACATTCACTCTGCTCTGATTCAGCGGTGGATTGGTCACGACAGGAGTGACGGTCACTACCCCTCGCACCCCAGTCAGCATCGATGCCTGACTGATTCCTGAGACTCCTTGGTTGGCCATCATCGCTTGCCACTGGACACAATCTCCCTGCGCCATGGTTTGGATTACAGGAAGGGCACATGGATTGTTGGTATCGATGCCGGCATAGGCCGTGACGTTCCGACGGTTGTACTGGATCCGTTCGAGCATTTCTGAAGCCATGTTGGTTGCGAGCGT
>JANPKE010000082.1:0-3297 GCA_031425875.1 Nitrospirota bacterium | reverse complement strand
TACGGCATGGTGGTGTTCGATGAATTTCATGAACGAAGTCTGCAAGCCGACCTAGGACTTGCCCTCTGTCTTGAAGCTCAACGTCTCTTTCGCCCTGACCTTCGCCTCTTGGTGATGTCGGCGACCCTCAACTGCGGCCCGGTCAGCGAACTGATGGGTCATGCACCGCTCATTACCTGCGAGGGTCGGCTGTTTCCTGTCGAAACCCGATACCTTGATCGGCCTGTAACTGGACGGCTTGATCTTGCCGTGGTGCAACACATCCGACGATCACTGGCGCACGATGACGGCAGCTTGTTGGTCTTTCTTCCCGGAATGGCTGATATCCGCCGGGTCGAACGGACGCTGTTGGAGTCCAAACTGGGACCCTCGATACAGATCGCACCGCTGCACGGTGAGCTTCCACAAGCCATGCAAGACGCGGCGATTCGACCAGCCGCTCCTGGATCACGAAAAATCGTGCTCGCGACGTCGATTGCCGAAACCAGCTTGACCATCGAGGGGGTGCGCGTGGTCATCGATGGAGGCTGGCTCCGCATTCCTCGGTTCGATCCTCGCTCCGGTCTGACTCGGTTGGAGACCATTCGCGTCACGCGAGATTCTGCTGAGCAACGCCGTGGTAGAGCGGGGCGCCTTGAATCAGGCATCTGTTACCGACTGTGGACCGAAAAGGAGCAGGTCTCACTTGCAGTCCATCGTCCACCGGAAATTCTCGAGGCAGACTTAGCCCCGCTGATGTTGGATCTCGCCCAGTGGGGCGCGCAGGGTCCGGACGAATTGTCCTGGCTCACTCCGCCGCCGTCTGGAGCGGTTGCCCAAGCCAAGGACTTGCTCATCCAGCTCGGCGCTTTCTCAGCTAGCGGGCGCCTGACAGATCATGGACGGCACATGACCGAGCTTCCGCTGCATCCCCGCTTGGCGCATATGCTGATTAGTGCCACCCCACTGAGGCTTGCCGATCAGGCCTGCGAAGTGGCGGCGCTGTTGAGTGAACGTGACGTCCTGCACGGACCGTCGGCAGACCAGAATGTGGATGTGCGTGTCAGGCTGGATGTGCTTCAGGGTCAATATGATTCCGGCAGCCAGGCAGTCAATCGAACCGCACTCGAACGTGTGAGGCGAACGGCTCAACTCTGGCGACGACAGCTCACGAGGCTGTCGGGGAAGCCCAACGGCGACGGACACGACCACCCGCATGCGGCGGGTCTGTTGCTCGCGCTAGCCTATCCTGATCGGATCGCGCAGCGGCAACCCGGTGAGCCTGCCAGCTACCGACTTGTGAATGGGCGAGGTGCACGGTTCAGAAGACCGGATCCCATCGCGACGGAACCCTTCCTTGTCATCGCGGACTTGGATGGAGGAGGCCAGTGGGCCGATATTAACCTTGCAGCTCCGATCACGTGCAAAGCCATTGAATCCTTGTACCGTGATCAGGTGCTCACCGAAGAGTTAGTCTATTGGGATGAGCGGAGCGGTGCTGTTCGAGCCCTATGTCGCCGACGACTTGGAGCCGTGAACCTATTTGAGGAGGCAGTTTCATCGCCAGACGCAAAAAAATTAACATCCGTGCTCTTACAGGCTATTCATAAAGCTGGACTTGAGGTGCTATCGTTCGGTCATTTGCTCAAGCAGTGGCGCGCGCGCGTGCTGTGGCTGCGACGTATTGATGATCCTCAGACCGAATGGCCTGATCTTTCCGATGAAGCGTTGCTTCAGACATTGGACCAGTGGCTTGGGCCGTACGTGGCCAATATCACCACCCTCGATCGGGTCAAACGGTTGGATCTGACCGTACCGCTTCATGCCTTATTGACGCACGAACAACTGCGTCGCCTTGACCGTCTCGCACCAACTCACATCACTGTTCCAAGTGGTTCTCGGCTCCCTATCGACTATGAGCAAGCCGAGTCTCCGGTGTTGGAGGTGCGATTGCAAGAGATGTTTGGGTGCAAGGACACGCCGTGTGTCGCGGGCGGGAAAATTCCGTTGATGTTGCACCTCCTCTCACCAGCCAAGCGCCCCGTGCAGGTCACACAAGACTTAGGTGGCTTCTGGAAGCGAGCGTATCAAGAGGTCCGGAAGGAACTACGTGGTCGGTATCCAAAGCACCACTGGCCTGAAGATCCGCTGAACGCCGTGCCGACGGCAAAGGCAAAGCGTCGCAGTTAATTCAAGCGCGGCATCATTTAATAGTTACTTGAGGTATTACCGAAAGATATCTAATAAACAAAGCATTCCATCGACTCACAGTTCTGTCAGTGTGCTCACCCATTCCCGCGTCGTTCCTCCCAAATTCGAAACGCCACAAGGTCCTGTGCGAGGCTATGGAGCAGCAGCGCTAACACCGCCGCATCATCGATGAATCCAACACCAGGGATAAAGTCTGGTATCAAGTCTACTGGGCTCACAACGTAGAGCAGGGCTGCCGCAAGCGAGGCGAGTGTGCGCACTGAGAGCCCCCTGTAGCTACCATCCTTCCAAGCCTTGAGAAGACGACCCAATAGGGGAAGGTCAGACCGGAGACGCCCGATCATGCGGAGCATCTCAAAGAACCTCGTGGACATTTTCATCTTCACCTCCAGGACGACCGGTTTTCTTGTTCTTCGTGGGAGAACACCTTACACGACCTTGTCGTAGAGCATACCAAAGAGAGAAAATGTTTTGAAGCCATGCCAGAACAGTGGTAGTAGAACGACTCGGTCAGCACCCGATGCAAAGCATTCATCGCCGCTACCGGGTTCTGCTGCATGCGGACTTCCTATGGCAGGGGTGGCATGTTGATCTAAGACCGAACCCAGCTCCACTATGCGCTCAATCCCGATGCGCCCACCAACCCGGCTCTGGTCGTCCTTGATCACATCGACGCCGTCTCGAGCTGGAATACGTCCCTACGGTGTATACATAGGACCAATTGACAACGGATTACGAGGGATGCAGCGCATGAGCGATTAACGAAACAATCGTACCGGCACTTTCCGTCCTTTGATCCGAGCGCGGCCGAGCAGGTCGACAATACGAGCGGCGAGGGATTCCGGGACATCGACGATGGAAAACCGATCTTCGATTTCAATCGCGCCGATGACGTTGGAGTTGACCTTCACCTCATTAGCGATTGCGCCCACAAGGTCGCCCGGCCTGATACCTGCCTCGTGTCCAGCGCCGATGTACACTCGTGCCATGCCGGTCTCCCGCTGTCCACCATGCCGGGGCGGCCCAGTCGGCCGACGTTCAGGTCGGGAGGATATGCTGCGGGATCGGTCGTCATAGCGACCAGCCTGCCGAACTGGCCTGCCGAAT
>JANPKE010000081.1:0-7923 GCA_031425875.1 Nitrospirota bacterium | reverse complement strand
ACCTTGCCGGTCCTCCCGCGCGATGACTGCTGCCTGACGGACAGCTTGATGACGGCTCAGCGCAGTCTCGATCTCACCCAATTCGATCCGATACCCTCTGATCTTGACCTGGTGATCCGATCGACCGAGATGTACGATGCGTCCATCTGGGCGATACCGTGCCAAGTCTCCCGTTCGATAGAGTCTTGCGAGGGGCTCTGGAGAAAATGGATGAGAGATGAACCGCTCCGCTGTTAAGTCAGGCTGCCCCCGATAGCCTCGGGCTAACCCATGGCCGCCAATATAGAGCTCACCGGACACTCCGATGGGAACCGGCTGCAGGAATTGATCCAAGATGTACACGTCTGTATTGGCGATTGGTCTCCCAATCGTGATCTCCCGATCAGTCCGTTCGATTCGTTCGATCGTAGACCAAATCGTGGTTTCAGTCGGACCATACATGTTCCACAAGGCGACGCAACGCTCCAGCAAAGACGCCGCAAGATCCGGAGGAAGGGCCTCCCCTCCACAGAGTACCGTCAGGCTGCTACTGCCGCGCCATCCCGCCTCAACCAGCATGCGCCATGTAGCGGGGGTCGCTTGCATGATCGTCGGCTGAACAGATTCACAGAGAGCCCGTAATTGTCGCCCGTCCATTGCAACCGCTCGACTGGCGATCTCGACACGGGCTCCGGCCAGTAACGGTACATACAATTCCAAGCCGAAGATATCAAAGGAGATTGTCGTCACCGAGAGCATGACATCGTGAGCGGTACATCCCGGAGCTTGCCGTATCGAACTCACGAAGTTCACAAGGGCACGGTGCGGAATTTCCACGCCCTTTGGCTGTCCCGTGGAACCAGACGTATACAGGATATACGCCAGGTCTTGAGGCGTGGCGATCGGACCTAGATTGTGGTCTGCTTCCTGCGCGATGCGGTCCTCCTCGCGGTCCAGACACAGCAAGCGGCAGACCTGCGCATCAAATCGATCGGCGAGGGAGGCGGATGTCAGCACGACGGTGAGGGAGGCGTTCTTGGCCATATACCGGAGTCGATCCCGTGGAAACTCAGGGTCGAGAGGCACATAGGCCGCACCGGTTTTCAGCACGGCCAGCAACGCAATGACCATCTCCAAGGATCGATCGAGACTAATACCCACCGTGACACCAGGCTTGGCGCCCAGGGTTCGCAGGTAGCCTGCCAGCTGATTGGCCCGGGCATTCAGCTCACCGTATCGCAGTGCCTTCGGTCCCATCGACAACGCAACGGCATCCGGCGTCCGCTTAACCTGAGCTTCAAACAGCTGAGGAAAACATTCGGACTGTGGATACTCTCGTTGCGTGCGGTTCCAATCCTGCAACATCTGTTGCCGCTCGGGCGCCGTCAGGGTCGGGAGTTCGGACAGTTTACGCTGGGGATTTGCCAATGCGCTCTGGAGTAGGAGCTTATACTGTCCGAGCATTCGCTCAGCAGTCTGAGGCTCGAAGAGATTGGTATTGAACGTCAAATACGCTCTCCGGGAGAACTCTGTCTCGATCGTCAAACTGAGGTCGAATTGTGCGGCTTGCGTCTCCACCTCGAACGGCACCCAACTCAACCCTTGGACGTTGATCTCCCCTATTGGAGCATTCGGGACATTGAAGAGGACCTGCACCAGGGGGGCAGAACTCTGGTCACGAGAGGAGTGCATCATCTCGACTAATTTGTCGAACGGGAAATCCTGATTGGCATAGGCCTCTAACGCCGTTTCACGCACCCGTGCCATCAACTCGATGAACGTCGGATCGCCGGAGAGATCGGTACGGAGCACGAGTGTATTGACAAACGAGCCGATGATCGACTCGACCGCGGATTGAGTTCGGTTGGCGATGGGAGAGCCGACGGCCACATCAGTTTGGCCGGAATAACGACGCAAGAGAATCTGGAAGCACGCCAGCAGGGTCATGAACACCGTCGCATTGTGTTCTGCGCTGAATTGCTTCAGCCGTTCAATCAACGAGGTGGGCAATTCCAGCATGCGATGTGAGCCGGTAAACGTTTGTACGACGGGCCGTGGATAATCGGTCGGCAACGAAAGCTTCGACAGCCCGGCCAGCTTCTTCTGCCAATAGTCGGATTGTGTGCCGAGCCAGTCGTCGGTCAGACAACGGCGCTGCCAGACCGCATAGTCCGCATACTGAAGAGGAATCGGTTTTGGAGAAGGAAGTTCGCCTCGTGAAAAGGCATTGTAGAATAATGCAAACTCATGGCCGATGACTCCGAATGACCACTGGTCGCCGATGATATGGTGCATCGTGAGCACCAGCACATGGTCCTCAGGCTCGATTTCAATCAAGAGAAATCGTGCCAGCGGGCCTTGCTCAAGATCAAACCGCAGGTTTGCTTCCTGCTCCACAAGTTGAGCCGCTTGCTGTTGTCGTTGCTCGCGCGGCCGCTGGGTAAGATCGACTTCGACCCAATGGGGAGGGCGAAAGGGACCGATGATTTGGACCGGCCCTTCACCCGTCATCATGAACGTCGTTCGAAATGCCTCATGGCGGGTACAGATGGCATCGACCGTGCTCCGGAGAGCTGTTTTGTTGAGCCGTCCCATTTGCCGTGACGCAAACGGCATGTTATACGCCGTGCTCTCAGGAGCCAGCTGATACATCAGCCACATACGTTGCTGAGAATAGGACAAGGGGAGTGGCTGATCTCTCGGCACCGGAGTGATCGGTGGCATCACGGAAGCCGGCTGGTCCTTCTGGCGCAACCGCGCCACTTCTTCGGCCAATGCCGCAATCGTTGGTCGCTCAAACAGCGCCGGGAGTGAGATATCAATCTCAAAGAGTTCACGTATTCGAGAGACGAGTTGGGTCGCTATGAGCGAGTGGCCTCCCTGCTCAAAGAACTGGTCGTGGACACCGGCCTCTGGGACTTGAAGCACGGATTTCCACAACTCAGCCAGAGATTCTTCGACCTGATTTCTGGGAGCAGTTCTGGCTGCCGCTTGAGCGGCTATGTGTTCTGGGGCGGGAAGCGCATGTCGATTCACTTTTCCGGTGGCTCTGAGCGGCATTGCGTCGAGCGATAGAATGATGGATGGCACCATATAGTGCGGGAGTCGAGTGGCCAGATCACTGCGAATCTGTTCGAGCCTGTCTTTGAGCGACGACTCGCCGGCGACATAACCGACCAACCGGTGTTGGTCCGGTTTATCTTCCCGAAGCAGCACCGCCGCGTGATGCACACCCGGAAAGTTACTCAGCACATATTCGATTTCTCCGAGTTCGATCCGATAGCCACGCAGTTTGACTTGCTGGTCCATCCGTCCAAGAAATTCCACATTGCCGTCGGTCCGATACCGAGCCAGGTCACCGGTCCGATACAGCCTGGTGCCGGCCACGTAGGGATTCGCCAGAAACCGATCTTGGGTCAACTGCGGCTGGTTGACATAGCCGCGGGCTAGACACTCTCCCCCGATATAGAGTTCACCCGGTACGCCGATAGGCGTCGGCTGCAGACTGGCATCCAGCACATAGAGCTGCATATGGCTGATGGGTTTTCCGATCGGTACGCGGGCTCCTGCTTCCTCGCGAGTCGTGTGATACACACTGCACCAGACTGTGGCTTCCGTCGGTCCATATTCGTTGTACAGCGTGGCATGGGGCAGGAGCTGATAATGTCGTCGCACGAGTTCAAGGGGCAGGCTCTCGCCGGCAGTAATGACGACACGAAGCGAATCCAGCTGAGTACTCAACGCTTCACCGAGCACGGCGTGGTACAAAGAAGGGACCCACACGATGTGCGAGATGCGTTGGTGCTTGATGAGCGCAGCAAGCTCCGTTGGGTCGCGATGGGCGGTCTCTGATGGAATGACCAGTTCCCCTCCCTGCAGCCACGTCCAAAAGATGCCTGTCACAGACCCATCAAAGGCCAGAGAGAAGGTCAGTAGGAATCGGGATACCGGGTCCGGATAGTACTGAAGTCTGGCATGCAGCGAGGTCACCAGACTGCGGTGTGTCACGGCTACACCCTTGGGCCTCCCTGTCGAACCCGAGGTGTAGATGATATAGGCGAGCTGATCCGGGGAGACCGAAAGTGCGAGGTTCTCCTCCTCCGCGCCGCCCACGGTGGGTGCAGACAGGGTTTCCACATCACAGATCTGGCCGCCATAGCTCTGTATATGGTGACGGAGATGTGCCTGTGTGACGACGATGGAAACGTGCGAATCCTCCAGCATGAGCTGGAGGCGGTGAGCGGGGAAGGACGGATCCAGGGGAACATAACCGCCCCCTGCTTTGAGAATGCCCAAGAGGCCCACGAGGGCATCCACCGAGCGCTCGACACAGAGCCCCACCGGGAGATCCGCACAGACCCCCAATTGTTGTAGCGCGTGAGCGACTCGATTGGCTCGTCGATTCAGCTCTTGGTAGCTGATGGACTGGTCTCCGCAGGTGACGGCGAGAGCAAGGGGAGTCCGCTCCGCCTGTGCCTCGATGAGCGTATGGACACCGGCAGAAAACGGAACCGGATCGTTGGTGCGGTTCCATTCCGACAGAATATGCCGACGCTCCTCCGACGTGAGTAACGAGAGATCGCCAACACGGGCCTCAGGTTTCTTGATGAATTCTCCAAGGAGCGTTACGATCTGATCCTCCATGCGACTTACAGTCGAGTCGTCAAAAAGCGAGGCATTGTAAAGCAACGCTAGGTCCAAGCCCTGAACCTTATTCGCAACCATCAACACTAAGTCGAACTCCAATGCAGTGTGCTCCAGGGGAAGGTGGGTCGCCTCAAGGCCTCTGATTGTGAACGCAGACAGGGGATCGTCTTCACTCACAATCATCACGTTAAAGAGCGGGGAAAGTGTTCCCTCACGGCGCAACGACAGCGCCTCAATCACCTCTTCAAACGGGAGTTCTTGATGATCAAGCGCATGTGTCATCACACGGCGTACTTGTTTCATCAAGTCTTGTCCGGTGAGTTCGTCCGAGAGCTCATACCGCAACGCCACCGTATTCACACAGAACCCGATCATATCCTCGAACTCCACATGAGGCCGGCCGGCCACCACCGATCCGACCACAACATCGGATTCTTGTGTGTATCGATGGAGCCATATCACAAAGACGGCATACAGCACCATGAATGGGGTCACACTCTGCTGTTGGCAGAAGGCATCTAAGGTATTCGTAAGTTCCGGAGCAAGAGACCGAGACCGCACACCTCCATCAAACGTTCGCACCCGCGGTCTCGGCCGGTCGGCCAGTAGTTCTGCGGGTGGACTGGCATCTCTCAACTGTCCGATCCAGTATTCTCGATCGACCTTGCGGAGGCCTTGGGTAAGCCTGGCGCGTTGCCAGTCCGCATAGTCCGCATACTGAACACTCAGTTTAGATAGTTGTGCTCCTCGAACATCACCACCGGCTTCATAAAGAAGAGCCAATTCCTTACAGAACACACGGAGCGACCACCCATCGGCGATGAGGTGATGGAATGTCAGCGCTAGGACATACTGATCCTGGTCGAGTGTCAGCAGCGCGACTCTGAACAACGGCCCTTGCCCGAGATCAAACGGTTGACTGGCCTCCGCTCGTAGGAACTGCCTGACTTCGACTTCTTGCTCAGCCTGGTTTCGTGCTTGGAGATTATGTTGGCTAATCGTGACAGTCGTTTCAGCGGATATTTCCGCGAATCCTTCCCCTCGCTCCGATCCGAAACGAGTGCGAAGAATCTCGTGGCGACGGGCGATTTCTCGTACCGACCGCTCCAATACCTCGGGGTTGACCGGTCCACGGAGACGTACGCTCATGGAAATATGATTGATCGCGCTCCCAGGATGCACTTGCTCCAGGAACCACAGTCGTTGCTGAGAAGGGCTGAGAGGAATTCTGCCTTCCCTTCTGGATGTCGAGCGACGCGGAATGAGCGGAATCCGCGTTCCACTGTCGCCACCTGCGTCCCCACGCCTCTCCGCGTCCTGGCCCACGTCATCCGAACTCGTGCTCAGTTCACCGATCCGAGCGGCTAGTGCGAACAAAGTTGGACTTTCAAACAGCACACTGAGGGGGAGTTCGACATGGAAGACGTCAAGGATGCGTGCCACAACCTGTGCGGCAAGGAGCGAATTCCCGCCGAGTGCAAAGAAGTTCGCGTGGCGATGTGGAGGGGGTCCTCCAAGCACCTCTTGCCAGATATCGGCCAGCCCTGTTTCGAGAGCGGTTTGCGGACTCTCGTTCGAGACTCCGTCGGTTTCAACGTTCCGATCGGAATCCAACGTGTTTTCTCTCACGACGGCGAGCTGGCCGGTCTCAAAGGCAGCTTTACAAGCACTCCGCTGGATTTTTCCGCTGGAGGTTCTTGAAATCGTGCCGGACTTGATCAGCACTACTGTGTGGAGTTCGAGTTCGTACTCATCCGCCAGTGCACGACGGATGCAGTTCACCACGTCCATTAAATCGGATTCGGACACCCGCTTCTCGATCTCATGGACCAGCACCACACGCTCTCCGCTGGGGCCCGCAATCGAGAAGGCCGCGCCAGATCCTTGTCGCAAGCCGGGATGGGCTTGTTGGGCCGACCACTCCAGATCATGGGGATAATAGTTCCGTCCACGGACGATGATCAGATCCTTGAGGCGTCCGGTCAGGAACAACTCTCCGCGGTGAAGAAATCCCAGATCGCCGGTTCGCAAATAGGGACCCTCATCTGACCCAGAGAGTGTGGCGTGAAATGTGGTGTCCGTTTCTTCCGATTTTCCCCAGTATCCGGTGCCGATCCCGGCTCCGGTCAGCCACACTTCTCCTACCACGCCAGGCTGGCACTCGACGTGCGTCGTGGGATTCACGATCCGGACATGCGTCTCTTCGAGGGGCTCTCCGCATCCGACCAATGTCCGCGTTCCCTGTTCCGAGGCGGGAGCCTCTTTGATGATCGAGTCGGCCAACGCCTCGGCCTCAACACGCAAGAAGCTCGGCTCCGCCTCGGCCCGCTTCACCGTCACCAAGAGCGTCGCTTCCGCAAGTCCATACGCCGGGGCAAACGTCGTTCGCCGGAATCCCCGTGGACCAAAGGTGTCGATAAATTGCTCCACCGTCTCCGGATGGATGGGTTCGGCGCCGCAACTGGCGACCAACCATCTGCTCAAGTCAGCCTGCCATCCTGGCTGTTGCCGCTCAGCTCTGAGACAAGCTTCATAGGAAAAATTTGGTCCCCCACTGTGGGTGATGGCAAAGCGCGACACCGCGTCGAGCCAACGCAATGGCCGCCGGAGAAACGTGACCGGTGACATCAGATAGGCTGGAATCCCGGCATAGAACGGGGCGAGGATTCCGTGCAGTAATCCATAGTCATGAAAATACGGCAACCAGCAGAGCGACCGACTGCTGTCGGATACCCCTCCGGCCAGACTCAACGCCTTACAGTGAGCGAGCACGTTGCGCTGGCTGATCATGACGCCACGAGGAGTGGCCGTCGATCCAGAGGTGTATTGCAGGTAGGCAAGGGCGTTACCCTGTGGCTGTGGCCACTCAATCGAGTCGATTGAATCGTAAGGTTGATCGGTCGCCACCCACGTGATCGGACCCGTTTCGTTGGCGATCGCAAGTTCCGAAGACAGAGCCGTGACACTTGAAGTCGTGAGGACCAGCGATACCTGGGCATCCTCGATAATGCTGCGCAGTCTGGGCAGAGCATGTTTCCGCCTAATGGGGTCGGGAGAGGGAGCAGGAACCGGTACAAGACCGGCGCAGACACATGCCCAGAAAGCGCATGCGGCGTCGAGTCCCTGTGGGTAGAGCACCAGGGCCCTGGTTCCCGCTGGGAACGTCCGTGCAAGATGGCTCGCAAGCGAACGTACGACATGTTCGAGTTGAGCATAGGTCAGCTGACGCTCAATCTCGAGGTTGTCACGAAGAAGCGCATAGGCAAGTGCCTCCGGCTGTTGGCGGCATCGATGCTC
>JANPKE010000080.1:0-6119 GCA_031425875.1 Nitrospirota bacterium | reverse complement strand
AACCCTATTCAATGATTGTTCCCAGTGAAGCTAGCGGGGATCCCGAGAAAAACCTAACCGGTTCCTGCCGTGTAAGTAGCGATCGATGTCGTTCGTAATCTCGTGCAACCGACTCCGATCAGGTCCCTCGTCGCTTGAGGTTAGCTCCTCTAGCGAAATACGAAAGACACAAGCACCCGGTTCCACATGACGCTCCAATTGCCCCATCACGCCCCAATTTCATGATCCCCGCCGTCCAACTAATTAGACAGCGTAACATGGCTCATTAATTGATGTTGAGACGGATGAGCTCAGCGAGAGGCTCGTCGTGTAGAAAAACTCTACAAAAGCGAATGATGAATTTCCCATCCTTTGAATTGCTCTAACAATCCGTTATGACAAGATATTTTCTATTGATGCTGTTCGCTGCCGTTTTTCGGCACGGTCATTGCTGTTCAAAAAAGTTGCTGGTGAAGGTGTGGGTGATTTTGGACCGGCCTCCGAATGACCCATTCCTTCGTAAGAAGGAACCCTTCACCAGCTCTTACCCCTCCTGAAAGACAAGGCCGGGGGCAGTTCGGAGGCCGGTTCTCGTTCCATAGTTAGGTGAATGGCAGATTCGAACATGTGAGGAGAGGTTCTTACTGTAACTAGGCGATCAATAATCATTAGAGGGGAGGCCGAGTTATGAGATCTACGCAGATTAACATTTCCAGACAGCACCGGAGGCCGAGAAGGGGCGGCGTCATGCGGCGATTCATGTGCTTGGTCATGGCGAGCGGGCTCGCGCTCACGCCGATGGCGTGGGCCGCGGAACAACCGGGTCACCACAGCGGCGCGGGACAAGCGTCTGCGGAGAAGGTGATCTATCGTGAAGGCGGGTCAGTCCTTCACGACCGCATGATGGACGAGATCAAGCGGCAGCAGGAATTCATCGGAAAGAAGGGAGGGTACAGCACGGGCGCCAACAGCCACATGATGCAACAGGGCGTGTTGCTGGTGGCGGATGACTCGGACAAAGTCTCGGTCACTGGCGGGCAGCGGTGTCCGGCGAATGCACCCGTCAAGGAATACCACGTCACCGCCATCAGCATTGAAATCACGCTGAGCCGTTTTCTTGATTACTTCCCCGGGTATATGTACGTCCTGAACGAGAATCTGGATAAAGCGCGAGCCGAGGAGACGGCGAACAAGGAAGCGCGGGAAAAAGAGAACGATCCTGGTGCCTTGTCGAACGGTCTGCAGGGCGATGTCATCCAACCGCTCGTCATCCGGGCGAATCAGGGTGATTGCCTCAAGGTGACGCTCCATAACCAGATCACCGATGAGCCGACCAACTTCGTCATCAATGGGTCGTCGATGGTGGTCTCATCCACCGGCAAGCCGGCAACCCCGTCGAATCCAGATACGACCGTGGCGGCGGGCAAACAGCAAAATTTTGAATGGTACATCAAGCCGGATACACAAGAGGGCGCACGGTTTCTCCGGTCGCATGCCTCACGCGAACAGTTCAATCAAGGCTTGATCGGCATGTTGGTCGTCGAGCCACGCGGCTCACGCTATCTCAGTCCGTTCGATGGAAAGCCGATGGCGAGCGGCTGGGAAGCCATGATTGAAGATCCGAAAGGGGCAGACTTCCGCGAATTCGCGATCTTTTATCATGAGGCAGGCGATGAGGCCTTCCGGATTTTGAACAAGAAAAGTGAGATGCTGCCGCAGCGTGACCCGCATACCGATTCCTATCGTCCTGGGGCACGGTTGCTGAACTATCGCAGCGAGCCGCACGGCACCCGCATCGAGCTCCAGGCCCACATGGGCTTCTACGGTGATGAGTCCATGGCCTATGGGTCCTATACGTTCGGTGATCCGGCCACGACCATCCCCCGCTCCTATCTCGGCGATCCGGCCAAGTTCCGGATGGCAGGTGGATCAGAGATCGTGCATTCGCATCACCTCCATGGTGGGTCCATTCGCTGGGCACGCCAGCCGGGGAACAGTAACCTGGACTTCGCGGCTTCCAGTAATGGTCCGGTGAAGTTTCCGCTCATCAGCGATACCTCAGATCGTCTCGACGTGCAGTCCATTGGGCCGACAGAGATCTACGATCAAGTGATCGAGGGCGGTTCAGGAGGATTGCAGGCATTGGCCGGCGAGTTCGTGTTCCACTGTCATATCCCGCAGCACTATGTGACGGGCATGTGGGGATTCTGGCGGGTGTACAACACCCTGCAAGCGCCAGGGTTCCAGACCGATGTGATGAAACCCCTGGTAGAGTTGCCGGATCGCGCCGGCCGTATGAAGACCGGTGTCGCAAGCGATAAGCTCGTGGGTACGATGGTCGATTGGTACGGTGGCAAGAAATTCGAGATCACCAAGGACAAGACGGATTGGAAAGCCGATCCAGCCAAGGTCTCCATCAAGGATTGGGTTGAGATGCAGGTGCCGCCGCAGGGCAAGCCAGGGCATAAGAACACGGAAAAGGAGCAGACCCTGGCCTATGACTCGACGGTCAATGATTGGGCCTGGGATGGTACGAAGGCTCTCACAGAACCTGAAACCTCGTACGAATGGGTGAACTATAAATCGACAACCCCTGGAAAGCGCCAGGATATTCTCTTCGATCCACGAAGTGGAAAACTGTCGTGGCCGTGGCTACGGCCGCATCTGGGCCGACGAGTGCCATTCTCGCCGAGCCATAGCGGAGCGCCCTGGTTGGAGCCGATCCACCGGCGGGATGACGGCAGCAACTCGACCGAGCCGCCGAGGCCGGGAGAGCAGGGACCCTGGAGCCTCTGTCCGGAAGGCGCACCGGTCAAGAAATTCAATATTCATGCGATTACCTTGCCGATTACCTTGAAGGGGGCGACGGCCAAGACTCCGGCGATCGTCGATCCGGACGGCTTACTCTATGTGTTGCATGAAGAGGAAGCTGAGGTCCGAAAGAATCGAGCGAAGCAGTTTCCGCTGGTCATTCGCGGAAACGTGCAGGACTGCGTTGACGTCGTCTATAAGAGCGAGCTGAAAGATGATGCACGGCAAGGATTCTCCAGCAAGACGAACCTGCATCCACACATGTTCCAGTTCGACACGCAAGCCTCCGATGGTCCTATCATCGGCTTCTCGTATGAGATGTCGCTCCGGCCATTCACGATCTTGAAGAATGAACACCCTGGCAAGGGCATGCCAGTCCCGATGAACACCACGATCGAGGCGGATGCCGCCAAGGGGGCGACCAGCATCAAGGTCAAGGATGCGTCACAGTTCCACGTCAAGACAGAGCTGGGCGTGGGGATGGATGAAGTGAATGGATTCGAGTCAGCCCGTATCAGCAAAATCGACGGCAATACGATCACCTTTGAGCGGCCGTTGCAGCACGCCCATAAGAAGGGTGAGATTGCCTCGGTCGAGTGGATCCGCGAGCGCTGGTATGTGGACGCCGACTTCGGCACCACGTTCTGGCATGACCATGTGTATGGACTCGACTCGTGGGGGCACGGGCAGTATGCCTCATTTATCACGGAGCCGCCGCGATCGACCTATCATGATCCAGTCACGGGTAAGGAAATCAGGAGCGGCCCCGTCGCAGACATTCACACGACCGAACCGGTGTCCGCCCATATCCGGGGGTCTTTCCGTGAGATCGTGACACATGTCATGGATTCCAACCCTCGGGCGGCAGAATTAATTACGGCCGACAATCCACAGGCGAAGGTCAATGCGATATCTGTGGATGGGACGCCTTCGGCGGTCTATCCAGCTAGATTGAATCTCTCGCCGATGAAGTTCTTGAACGGCGGCGAGGCCACGACCGGTGGTGGGTACAACATGCGGATAGAGCCTTTGTCTGTCCGCTTAGCCAACAACCCCGATCCGTCGCAGTTGTTCAGCAGCCGGATTCACGGAGATCCGGATACGCTGATGTTGCGGGCCTATCTGGGCGATCCAGTGGTCGTCAGGCTGCTGGAAACGTCGGCCAACGAAGTGCATTCCTGGCACATCAGCGGTCACTGGTTCCCGATGGAGCGGTATAGCAAGAACTCCATCCCGCGGAGCTCGCTGCACGTGGTGATCGGGGAACGGTACGATGCGGCCATTCCGGCCGCTGGCGGACCCCAACAGATGGCAGGCGACTATCTGTACTACAGTGGTCGCGCGTCGCATTTCGTCGAAGGCAGCTGGGGAATTTTCCGAGTCCTTGACAAACCGGAGACGACGCTGAAGCCGCTCCCTGGGCGCAGCGAGATTCCGCAGTCAGCCAAGTCAGTCTGTCCAGCGGACGCACCAATGAAGAGCTTCAACGTCTCGGCCATCGACAAGGCGATTCGCTACAACAAGGGCACGCCTGGCACGATGGAAGTCGACCTGGAGCGTAAGATGGTGCTGGGCAACGAGACCGGGAAGATGTATGTGCTCGAAGGCGAAAAGACCAAAGTCACGTCGGGCAACCTTGAGCCGAGCCCGTTGACATTGCACGTCAACGTCGGTGACTGCATCAAGGTCAATCTGAAGAACGAGATGGCTAAGGAGCGAGCCGGGTTCCACGTGGATAACCTGGCGTATGATCCCAAAGAGTCCATGGGCATCAACGCCGGCAACAATCCTGGCGATCAGACGATCGCACCGGGCCAGAGTAAGACCTATACGTTCTACGCCCATCCGGAGTTCGGGGAGAATGCAGCCCTGATTCAGGATTGGGGGAACGTCATCGAGAATCCGAGGAACGGACTCTTTGGTGCCGTCATCATCGGTCCGAAGGGATCGCAGTATCGCGATCCGGTGACTGGCGAGGATGTGGCCCAGAAGAGCTCGTGGAGGGCAGATGTGATGGTCGATCGGACTGTGTCAGGACAGGAAAAACGGCAGAACTATCGCTCGTTTGCGCTCCTGTTCCAGGACGAAGATAACCAAACCGGCACCAGCTTCATGCCGTATATCCAAAAGGTGGCCGGCGTGACGGCGGTGAACTACCGGTCGGAGCCGACCGATTACCGCACCGAGAAGGGCTGTGCCTACAGCGAAGTGTTCGCCTGTGTGAAGACGGGTGACCAGCCAGTGACGCCGACGATCGCCGCGCACGTCGGGGATCCGGTTGTCATTCATGTGCTGGGCGCCTTCAGTGAACAGGTGCAGCTGTTCAGCGTCTCCGGTCATGAGTGGAAACACGAACCGTACATCAGTGGGGCGGACCTCGTGAGCACCATGGAGTTCGGTGGGTCCGAAGTCATCAATGCCTGGTTACACGGCGGAGCTGGCGGACCGAACGGGATTCCCGGTGACTATCTCTGGCTCAACCAGCGTCCTGGCTATCTTGATGCCGGGCACTGGGGGATGCTGAAGGTCTTGGATCGTGACAGCCGTGCCATCCTTCCGCTGAGTGGTAAAGCCCCGGCCACACAACAAGCCGAGGGTAAGTCCTCAGCAAAATCCCACCCGGTGTCTATGAAGGCGAAGGCTAAGTAGACCGACGTGGAGACCTAGCATGCGGGGGAATCTGGCTCGTGAGAGCCGGATTCCCCGTTCCTGTTTCAACGGCGAAGGGTGGCTTGAACCCAGCCCACCCATACGGTAAAAAGACTGATGGAACCGCGAGGTCTACCTGTATCAATTTGTCTGTTCTTGATCTGGCTCCTGTCGATTGCCATCGGTGTTGTACCAGAGTCAGCTACAGCGCTTGATTTTTCGGCTGAACGGATCGTCAAAAACGGAGCGTCCGTCGTGACGGCCCATGTCAACGCCAAGGGCGATCGCTGGCGGTTCGAATACACCCAACCCCAGCAAGGGGCCAACATCCTGATCGTTCGGATGGACCAGCAGCATTCATGGCTCATCCTTTCGAAGCGGCGGCAGTATCTTGAAGTCCCGATCGTGGCCGACCATATATTGGCGGTGACGGAGAACATGGACGGAGAGGTCTCACGCGAGTTCGTGGGTGACGAAACGCTGAATGGTCATCCTACGGAACTGTTCGAAGTGACGGTTGCTGAACAGGGGGACACTCGGCAATACTATCGATGGGTGACCAAGGCTGAGCGGTTTCCACTCAAGACGGTGAGTAAGCAGGGGAAGTGGTCGGAGGAGTTTCGTCGGGTGATTTTCACGGAGCAATCTCCGTTTCTCTTCGAACTTCCACGACGGCTGGA
>JANPKE010000079.1:0-3813 GCA_031425875.1 Nitrospirota bacterium | reverse complement strand
TGTGTGGCGAAATCGATTTGGAAATACCAGCGCGTCGTGCTCGCTGCAGAAGCAGCTTCCAAAATGCCTGCCTCGTCAGTCCTCGTCCTTGTCGGCTGATGAACAAGACACGGGACGATCGCCCTTTGAGTAGAACGGGTCTCACATGTTCCACGTAATCAACCAGCATCTTGACCGCAGTCTGTCCGATCGGGACGACTCGCTCCTTGGCACCTTTCCCCATGACTCGTACACAGCCCAGGTTCACGTCGATCTGCGAAAGACTAAGCCCAACAAGCTCCGACACCCGAAGCCCCGCTGCATACAGCAATTCCAGCATCACGCGGTCGCGTTGATCCTCAGCACGAGCACGAGCCGGCAGCTCCAGCAGCGCCGTTATTTCCTGGTGTGTCAGCGTCTTCGGTAATCGAACCGGCCGATGCGCCGCCGTCATATCACGGAGAGGACTGGTCTCCACGAGGTGTTCCCGAACCAGAAAGCGATACCACCCTCGCATCGCCGAGAGGAGGCGAGCAATCGATGAAGCTGCGAGGGCCTCGTGTTTAAGGGTTGCGAGAAAGGACCGGATCGTGTGCGGTGGAACGGAGTCTCCGATACTGAGTCGATGCGGCAGCAAGTATCGCTGCAAACGTAAAAGATCTCGCCGGTAGGACTCCAGCGTATTAGTGGCCAATCCACCTTCAATCCGCAGCTCACTGAGATACCGTTCAAGCAGAGGGTCCAGCAATGGTGCCGTTGGTTCAGCCATGGGGGTCGATGAATGAACTATAGCCAACTCGCTTCATCAGTACAATGATGCCACCGTACTTCTCCTTGACAGGTCGCACCCTTTCCGATACTAGTCTGCCTACGGCTTACCGCCGATCGAACGGAATGCTCACCTACTCGTATCACCCCTCTTCCAGCTCTGCATGGCCGCCACTGATGGTCACGATGGCTCTTGTGCTGACGCTCGGCGTCGGCCTCATGTCGACTCAACCGGGCGGAGCAGAGGCGGCAGATCCCGTCAAGATCCTTCCGCCCAACCCACCAGCCTTGAACCAGGCCAAGCACTTGATCGAGAAAGGGGATCCGGAATCCGCAGCCACAGCCTTGCGTCGATTCTTGGCCACCACTCCACCAGCTGAATACCTCGATGATACCTACCTACTGCTGGGCGCCGCGCTCTATGGAATGAAGGACTATGGAGAGGCGATCCGCTCTCTGAACCAACTTCAGACGGAGTTTCCAGAATCCGACCTCGTGGATCGAGGCAAGCTCATATTGGCCCGCATCCATGCCGCGATGGGCAATATCGACCTGGCATTGCCGTTGCTGACACAAGTTCGGACAACGGCACTCGACGACGCAACCAAACGTGAGGCACAGCAGCTGGCTGCCGAGGCATTCGCCCAAAAGAAAGACTATGTCCGAGCCATCCATACCTTACTGGAAGGCATGGCCGGCAGCACCGACACACAGATGGCGGAGACCCGAGAGCAGATTCGTCAATTCATCACCGAAAAGCTGGACAAAAAAGGGTTGACCCGGGTGCGGGATGCCTATCTTCGTTCCTATCCCGGCGACCTCGCGTCTCTTCGACTGATCGACTACTACATCGTGCGAGGCGAAGACCACTTGGCAGAACGGGAGACCCGGCATTTTCTCGCTGCGTTTCCTGCTCACCCCTCCGTCCCGAAAGCCAGCGAATCACTGGAACTCATCAAGTCAAGGTTGAAAGCCCACCAATACTTTATCGCCGCCGTCCTTCCGTTGTCAGGCCACTTGTCCGCCTTCGCCAATGACGTCCTAGAGGGCATTCAGTTGGCGGTGGAACGATCTCATGAGCAGCCTGGCACCCCATCTGTTGGTTTGATCGTGAAGGATCATGATGCCGATCGGCAAGGCTTTTTGGACGATCTCTCGACGCTACTTCATGACGACCGTCCACTTGTCGTCATTGGCCCAATGCTGTCAAAAAACCTTCCGGTCATGGCCGAAATGGCGCAAAAAACCAGGATCCCCTTGATTACACCGGCAGCGACACTCCCCAATGTCCGTCGGTTGGGCAGTTACCTCTTCAGCACGTCGTTGACCTACGCCATGCAAGCCGAACGCATCGCGACCTACGCCGCGAAACAGCAGGACTATCGACGATTCTGCATTCTCCACCCCGACACCGTCTATGGGCGAGAACTGGCCCGGCTCTTCGCGCAGGAGGTGCGCCGATTCGACGGGGAAATTATTGCGATGGAAGCCTTCAAGGAAGGCGAAACGGATTTTGGTCCGCAGATCCAACGGCTCAAAGCCGAAGACCTCAAAAAATACGGGCTGGCGGTTCCAGTTGAAATACCACGACAGCCCGGTAAGCCCCTCAGTCGAAACGAAAAGCGCGTCCTCTACACTCCAGGGTTTGACGCGATCTTCATCCCAAGTCGCTCACACGAGATCGGCCTCCTCGCCGCACAGCTGGCGTTTCATGACATCAAAGCCCCCCTCCTGGGCACCAACGGCTGGAACTCGCAGGACTTTGCCCGCACCGCCGATCGGACAGTCGACGGTGCAACATTCGTTGACGGCTTCTTCATCGTAAGCCCGAATCCTGCCGTGCAGGAATTTGTTCAGCGGTACCACAAGCGCTTTCAGTCCACCCCCTCGCTCTTCACCGTGCAGGGATATGACGCCGCCAGAGTCGTCATTGAAGGCGTCCGCCACGGAGCAACCTCCGGCGAAGCGCTCCACGACTTCCTCATAACGCAGCGCAACTTACCGACACTCGCCGGACCAGCCAGTTTTGGACCGGATGGCACCCTGCACCGCCCGCTCTTTCTTCTACAGGTGAAACAGGGTAAGTTTGTGCAATTGGATTAGCCAGGCTATTCGAACTGGGACGAGCACTAACCACACATGAATTCCCTCTCACAGATTCTTCACACGATCTCCTATATGGGGCTCCCTCTGTTATTTGCGATGGTCCTCCATGAATATGCGCATGGCTGGATGGCGGAGAAATGCGGGGATTCGACTGCAAAACGTGAAGGACGGCTCACCATCAATCCACTGGCCCATATCGATCCGTTCGGCACGATCATCTTGCCGCTGATCTGTTTGATATTGCCCGGGAGCTTTCTGTTGGGCTGGGCCAAGCCGGTTCCGATTGACCCCCGGAATATGCGCCAGCCTCGACGCGACATGGCGCTCGTGGCGGCGGCCGGTCCTGGGATGAACCTGCTGCTCGCCGTCGTCAGCGCCTTGCTCTTGGCGTTGATCTTGACGTTCGAGCCAACTTTGTCTCCTCGCAGCGCCACCGAGGCTGAAGAGTCCTCAGGCCTCCTCGCGACCATGTTGTTTCGCCCAATCGCCGTCATGGCGCTCTATTCCGTGATGATCAACGTGTTTCTCGCGCTGTTCAACCTGCTTCCGATCCCCCCGCTCGACGGCGGCCGGATCCTGACGGCACTGCTCCCGCCGAAGCCAGCGATGACACTCGCGCGATTGGAGCCCTATGGCATGCTCATCCTGGTGGGGCTCATCGTGTTCGACAAAGAACTTGGCATTATCCACATGATCACCGGAACCTTCGCCAAGGGGCTATCCGGGACAATCTTGTCAACCGCACTTGGTCTCCGTCCCGGAGTTGCAGAATGACCACACCTCGCAGGCGAGTACTCAGCGGCATGCAGCCCAGCGGCCTCATGCATCTCGGCAACTATCTCGGTGCCTAAGAAAACTGGAAGGCATTGCAAGAACAGTATGACTGCTATTTCTTCGTCGCCGACTGGCACGCGTTGTCCACGAACTATGCCGACACAAGTCGCATTCGTACCTTTGTGC
>JANPKE010000078.1:0-4784 GCA_031425875.1 Nitrospirota bacterium | reverse complement strand
CCGGCATTCAAGGTTTGGGGGTGAAGGCCGGTCGTCAGTATCTCGTCTTCGGGGACCAAAGCTTATTCGGCCACTTTGATTGGGCCAACACAGGCTTCTCGTTTGACGGGGTTATGGTGCAGTATAGCCATCGCATCATGGATACCCATGCTGGCTGGTTTCGGACAGCAGAAACGGACCTCTTACAAGGGGCGGCCGTCGGGAGCGGAAACCCGAACATCGGAGGGACAGGTCAAGCAAGAAACGCGGCCGGGGATGCGGACCTCTTTATATTGTACAACCAGATCAAGACAGTCCCGGGTTTTTTGATTGAACCATTCTACGCCTATTACAAGAGCAACCTCGGCGGAGGAGACATTTCTTCCCAGGGACTAGGCACCCCGAAGCACGGCAACCAAACCCGCCATACCGTCGGAACCCGAGTGGCCATGAAAAAGGCCTATGTCGATGCCTCCAGTGAAGTGGTCTATCAGTTCGGCCAGATGGGCGACACCGCTGCCAGTGCGAGCGCCCTCTGTGGTGACCCTGGAGGAGAGGGGAAATGTCTTCACATCAATGCGTGGGCAACGAGAAACTGGATCGGATATACGGCCTTCAACCTACCGGGCAAACCTCGTATCGCCTTCAATTTCGACTATGCCTCAGGAGACGGCCGAGCGAATTGTACCCTCAACGCTGCCTATGGTGAGTGTAAGACCGCCAACACCTTCGAGAACTTCTTCCCAACGAATCACATTCACATGGGATACATGGATGTCGTAGCCTGGAAGAATATGATGAGCTTCTCAGGGAACTTCCAAGCACGCCCGACCACGAATGACCATATCGAACTCTGGTACACGAACATCCACCTTGCGAATGCTCGCGACAATTGGTACCGGGCGAGCCAAGGAGTGTACGTGTTCTCACAACCCGACAACACGGAAACTCATATCGGTGACGAAGTCGATGTCGTCTGGACACACTTCTTCATGGGCGGCATGGTGGCCTTTCAAGGCGGCTATGGCCACCTATTCCCTGGTGCCTATATTTCAAGGAATTTGGGGGGCCGAGCCGTCGGGCAAGATTGGGCCTATGCCCAGCTCTGGATCAACTTCTAGACTAAGGATGCTTCAAAAGCTCTCCCGCATTGTTCTCGCATCGCTCAAGGCCTCAACGTACCAACCGCGTACGCCTCGGCCTTTCGCTCGCTGCGGCCTTGCTGGACGAGCTTTTCCAGCATCCTTACACGATCAATTGACAATTGTGTAACCGACTCAAGCGACTTTCGCCGTACCCTTCATCGGGTCGAGATCGCTTCCCACCTCCAACCAGACTTCATGACACATTCAACTGGCCCGCTTTCGTAAACCGCTCCTGAAGTGCGCCATAGGTCTGCGTCACGGGAAACTGAGGGAACTCTTTCGGTAGATGCTCGGGAGGGCAATAGAAAAATCCGGCGTGGGCTTCGCCCAGCATGGCCGTATCGTTGTATGAATCACCGGCAGCCATCGTCAAGAAGTTCAGGGATTTCAGGGCCGCGACGGCATGCTTCTTTGGATCCTGCATTCTCATGTGGTAATTCACGATACGGCCACTTCCATCGACCTCCAGCTGATTGCAAAAGAGAGTTGGAAAGCCCAGCTGTCGCATGAGTGGCTGGGCGAACTGATAAAAGGTGTCCGATAGAATAATGACTTGGCAACGCTCCCGCAGCCATGCCAGGAACTCTGACGCTCCGTCTAACGGCCCCATCTGTTCAATCACATCTTGAATGTCAGTGATCTTCAACGCCTGTTGATCCAGGATGTTCAACCGCTGCCTCATGAGCTTGTCGTAATCGGGCATCTCGCGTGTCGTGATCTTCAAATCTTCAATGCCGGTCTTCAGCGCAACACTGATCCAGATCTCCGGCACGAGCACCCCTTCTAAGTCTAAGCACACCACAACAGGCTTCTGCATACAATCTCTCCTCTTCATTCACACTGCATATTGCTGATCTCGGCCATTAGTTGACAGAATCTTGGCCGCTTCGAGACATCGATTGGCTTAAGAAACGCCAGGTCTTGTCCAGTGCGCGATCGAGTAACTCGACGCCCTTCCACGTGTGCTGATTCTCTTGCTTATGACCGTTCGCCCAATCGAGAGCTACCGGGAGTGGGATCAACCTGGTCGGAGACTTCGTCAGCTCTTGCCATAATAGCCCCAATACCGTGCTGACCAGTATCGGCGCTGAGATTGGGTCCACGGGATTGTGGATCAGGTCATCACAGCGTTCGGGAGGTGAGCTCACGAGCAACTCGCGACATGCCGCGGGGCGCGCTTCATAGATCGTACACACCTCTTCTTCGAGGAAGGGGCATGGCAGCCGCAGAGCATAGTACTCGCGATTCACCACTTCCAGGGCATCATCGTTCGGCGGTTCCGGAGCATTGCAA
Source organism: Nitrospirota bacterium (assembly GCA_031425875.1). Classification (GTDB taxonomy): domain Bacteria; phylum Nitrospirota; class Nitrospiria; order Nitrospirales; family Nitrospiraceae; genus Nitrospira_D. The sequence goes on along the minus strand of JANPKE010000078.1, from coordinate 2,367 downwards.
AGTTCTGAGAGTCGTGCCCACAGCCCCTGTGACAGCAGCCGAGATTTCGTTTCCACAAGCCGGGCTGCAATGCGCTCCTGTTGGTCAGTCGGACGCGAGCGGACCCACTCACCTAGCGCAAAGGCTTCCGGGGCCGAAAGGGGCACCAACATTCGACAACAGGCCGCACATCCCTTGTGGCAGGACGGTGTTTTGCCTGCATCGGTGGAACGGGCGACTTCAAGCGCTTGGGCCTCTTCTCCAAAACGACGTATCAAGGGAACGATGGCCGTGACCGGCACAAATCCAGTCGGCACCTCCACAGCGGTAGTAATCTGACCAGCAGAGGTGTTGAGCGCGATCTGGAAGTGCTCGGTTGTGGGGGGGGTCATCATCTCGACGGGCTCGGAATGACTCATTGGATGTTCCCTTGATAGCAGAGAGAAACTAATATGCCGGCCCACGATGAATCAAGAGCCGTATTTCTAACAAGATGGCACAGATCCGACTCTCGTCTCTGATCTCTCCGACGGCGCTCCCATCGCGCTGTTCGTCTTTCCACTCCATGCTCGAACAGATCCTACTGGCTCCTTTACCCTAGCCCAAATGGACTCCCACGTAAGGCCATCTTTGGGCCTTGCGTGTCTTAAGAAAAGGCGTAGAGTTTATCGTGCGCGGGTACACCGACCCTGCCGAACGTGAGATAGCCAAAGAGGTCGTCGCTCATACCGGGTCAGCGAGGTGTACCCCCGCTTAATCCCCGCCAGTCTCTTTTGGCCCCACGCACAATGATCTACAACATAACCACCGAGCATTATCCCTTCAACAAACTCGGTCGAGCTTGCTCCTTCTTTAAAGAAGCTCGATAATGGCGCATGGGACATCCCATCGTGTTTTCTGGCCATGTCATTGGTCTACTCAAAGAGTACATGCGGGACCTTGTCGATCAGGCAACGCAAGAGCAACAGTCCCAAGAACAGTTTGGTTTTACTCCCCTGCCGTATCGTCCCGATCAGGCCATTTCCGACCTCCTCGCCCTACTAGATGATCGCATCGAATCGGAAGGCATCCAAGTAGGCTTACCGGAATGCTTTCTCCATGACATGTGGACTCTCTGTAACGAAGCCGTCGAACCGATCTCTAATCGCATCTGGCTAGAAGGAAACCTTGAGGGTCGGAGCATGACCAAAACTCAAACAAGGGAGATGACCTATCACGCCCTGATCGAGTTTATGGACTCCCGTTCACGAGAAAGGAGCTCATCTACACTTCAGAAAGAAGAGGAATGAATGGGACCACAAGCGTATTGGTTGATGAAGTCAGAGCCCTCCACGTTCTCCATTGATGACTTGATACGATCTCCCAACCAAATAACCTGTTGGGATGGCGTACGCAACTATCAAGCTCGTAATTTCATGCGCAGCATGGCAGTCGGCGATCTAGTCCTGTTCTACCACAGCAACGCTGATCCACCGGCGGTCGTCGGCATCGCAGAGGTCGTCACAACCGCCTATCCAGATTCGACGCAATTCGACAAGAAGGACAAGCACTACGACCCTGAGAGCAAACCATCCAAGCCCAGATGGGACATGGTCGATATCAAGTACGTTCGGAAATTTGCCCGCGCTTTGACCTTGGACGAATTACGAAAAGAGAGTAAGCTAATTGGCATGGTGTTGCTAAAGAAGGGATCTCGCCTCTCAGTTCAGCCGGTTACTCCCCTGGAATGGAGGCATATCATGAAGTTGGCAGAGGACTGACGTGCTCCAGACGCTACGTGCTGGCCTTGCCATCGTCTATATATCGATGTTGCCAGTCCAGCCAAGCGTGGCCTAGTTCGTGGGCAAGAATGTAGCGGCGGCGGGTCACAGGAAGTCGTTTCCGCACGTAGATTGTCTTGGTATCGTCATCCCAAATCCCATCGGCATTCGCATCGCGCTTGTCCATTTCCGCGTCCGATAACTGCCGAACGGTAATCCGGTAGCCGAACGGAAGGACAACCTGATTCGGTATGCGCAACATCTTCCTTCGCTCTCCAAGCATCGTACCCATTGTACACTCACCCTTCCTCCTACCGTGAAATAGCCTACCATAATAGACCAGGCTGGGTGTTGCTATTTTTCTTTATGTTTATCAATGCCTTAAGGTTATCTTTCGGCCGAACATGCTGAAGCGACTTTTGCCATATCTCCATCATAACCTTTCCCTCCGCCACCAAATTTGTGTATGATCGCCTCATGGAACCGGTATGTGATGACGAGCTCCTCCCCACCTACCCCACCACGGTCCGCCTGGTTGGAGTGAAGATCAGGAACCGTGGAGAGGTCAAGAAGTTGGACGCAGTCCGCGCACCATTGCGCAACGGAGATCCTGTCTTACTCGAGGCGG
>JANPKE010000077.1:0-13198 GCA_031425875.1 Nitrospirota bacterium | reverse complement strand
TGGCGACGGGCTCGACACCTATATTATCCGAGCGGTCGATGGAGTGGACACGATTGAGGATTCGGATGGTCGAGGGGCTGTGGAGTTCGATGGGAAGGTATTGGTCGGTGGGCTGCGACAGGCAGACGATCCAAACGATGTTTTTCAGAGTGCCGACGGAACCATCACGTTTACCAAATCGGAAGCAATCTGGTCGTGACCGGATCGGGGCCGCTGACGATCAAGGACTATCAAAGCGGGCGATTCGGCATTCGTCTCTTTGAAGTCGACACCATTACGTATGACAATGGGCTTCCTGCCCGGACGCAGTTTTTCCGGATCAATCCAGATCAGAGCACCAGCCCCATCTTTACCGCTCTGGGGGATGTGTATCGCAGTGACGGGTTGTCGAACGATGTAATCCATGCGTTGGCGGGCGAGGACGTGGTGATCGGACATCAGGGCAACGACGAAATCTACGGAGAGGAAGGCAGTGACGACCTGAGTGGAGGGGATGGAAACGATCAACTGTTCGGCGGGATCGAAGGGGATAGGCTGTACGGGTCCGGCGAGTTTGCCGATGCGCAAGGTGGTGATGACGTATTGGATGGCGGGGAGGGCAACGATTTTCTGTTCGGCCAAGGAGGGGCCGACCATTTGTTCGGTGGGGCTGGTCACGACTATCTCGAGGGAGATGATGTGCAATTGCAGGTCGGACAAGTATGGACCGGGTCCTACGATGATTTCTTGGATGGTGGCGAGGGAGATGACACCTTAATCGGCAACCTCGGCGAGGATGTGCTCCTCGGCGGGGCGGGACGAGATTATCTTCAAGGCGACAATGGCGACGATGAGGGGCATGGATTTAGTGCCAATGACTATTTGGATGGTGGGGATGATGCGGACGAGCTTCGCGGCGGGGCTGGAAGCGATGTGCTCACCGGAGGGAGGGGCAACGACACGCTGATTGGGGACACGCCCTCTGCAGTCGGTGGAGATCCAGCGGACGGCGGGGCCGACTCGCTTGATGGCGGTGAGGGCAACGATCTGCTCTATGGAGGCGTTGGCGACGATGTGCTGGCAGGCGGAACCGGCAATGACCAACTCTACGGCCAGGACGGCCATGACGCACTCTATGGGGGAGAAGGAAACGACACGCTCTCGGGGGATTTGCGGATCAGTGCGCAGACTGGTGCCTACGATACCACCGAGCATCGTGGAGCTGGTGGGAATGATGTGTTGGATGGGGGAGCTGGGGGCGATACGCTTTTCGGTGGAGAAGGAGAAGATATTCTGATCGGGGGAGCTGGGGATGATCAGTTATATGGCAGCTACAGTCCTGGTTTATTCCTGGGGGGAGATCTGGCATTCCTGGGGGTGATGGCCGCAGATGGGAGCGACTGGATTGAGGGGGGTGTGGGGAACGATTGGCTCTATGGCGGAACGGGCGATGATGAATTGATAGGCGGGGACGGGGCCGATGTTCTGTACGGGGAAAATGGGAACGATAATCTAGATGGTGGGATTGGGAACGATCGGTTAGATGGCGGTGTCGGCGATGACCTCCTTGAGGCGGGAGAGGGGGCCAACCAACTTGTTGGTGGTGAGGGGAATGATGTCCTCATGGGTGGGGCAGGGGACGATGTGCTCAATGGTGGCGCTGGGCTTGATACCCTCATGGGGGGAGCAGGCAACGATACCTACGTTATTTCTGTAGCAGATGATTACGTCATCGAAGGGGCAAACGAAGGGATCGATCACGTGGAAAGTTTTGTGAGCTATACGCTCCTTGACCATTTCGAAGATCTGACCATGTTGGGGGGAAGCGTCGGCAGTGGGAATGCGTTGAATAATACGATGTCCGGGACCTTCGGTGTCGATCTCCATGGAATGGGAGGCGATGATATTTTGACGGGTTGGGCACGGATGGACGGGGGCACGGGGAATGATGTGTTGAATGGACGAGAGGCCAGCAATACCTATGGTTTCTCGGCCGGCGATGGGCGTGACACGATCATTGAAACGAGCACCGATCCATTCATTTCCTCGAGTCAGTCGGATGTGATTGAGATGGGAAATGGCGTGAGATCGGAAGACGTCTCCTGGTTTCGCAACGGTGACGATTTGGTATTGCAACGACAGGGGGCGAATGACCAACTGACGATTCAGGGGTACTACACGCTGGCCTTCAGTACCGGGAGTTGGCGTTTTTTTAGCGGACTGCTGAGTCCATCCGGGGGCATCACCCGGCAAGGCTCTTCGAATCCCTATTACTATGCGCCTGGTGCCGTTGAACTGGTGCGATTTGCTGATGGGTCGACCTGGGGGCCTGGTCAATTCGGTGGAGTTGTCACAGGATCGGCGGATACCGATACGTATCAATTTGGGCTGGGTAGCGGGCAATTGACTATTGTGGAATTCGATCACTTGAATGGGGCACTCGACACGGTGCAACTGGGGGCGGGAATTACGGCGGATGACGTGGTGCTTGAAAAGAATGGACTCGACTTGAAGATGTTGCTGGGGCATGTGCCTGACGTGCTGACCATGGCATCCTATTTCAGTGTTGTGAGTGGGAATAACCGGTTCACCTCCTCTCTTCGTACTCATCCGACTCCCTATAAGATCGATCAAGTGACTTTTGCCGATGGAACCATCTGGGATACCGTGACCTTGGAGAGCCGGATTAACAATTTTACTGGGACGAGCTTCTATGATCCCATTCTTGCCAATGACCTTGATAACGTGATTCGCGGTCTGGATGGTGGAGATTGGCTGGTTGGCCGAGGAGGCAATGACACCGTGTACGGTGGGGCCGATGACGACGAACTCTATGGAGATCAGGGTGATGACGTTCTGATTGGTGAGCTGGGAGATGACTTACTCTTCGGAGGTGCCGGCCACGATACCTATCTCTTCAATCTCGGCGATGGCATCGACACGATTGAGGATGCCGCAGTGGTCGGTGAAGGAAACCGGATTCAGTTCGGAGTGGGCATCAGCCGGAACGATCTCACCCTTACGCATGATGCAGCTGCACGGAGCCTCACGATTCAAGTGGGCACGAGCGGGACAGACCGATTGGTGCTGACCGGCTTCGATCTCACAGAGGCAAACGGCTCATTGGTGGTGGAGACGCTTAGTTTCGTCGACGACAGTACGGTGAACCTCTTGGATCTATTCGCTCCCTCCAACCAGGCACCAACGGTGGTTACGCCGCTCGCAGAGCAGACGGTAGCTGAGGGGATGCCGTTCACCATTCAGGTGCCGGCCACGGCCTTTACCGACCCGAACCCTGGCGATGTGCTGACGTACAGCGCCAGCTTGGCCGATGGTACTGCCTTGCCATCGTGGCTCAGCTTCGATGCCACAGCCGGGACTTTTACAGGCATGCCCGATGATCCGCAGGTGGGGAGTCTTGATGTGCGGGTGACGGTTACGGATACGGGCAATCTTAGTGCTTCTGATGTCTTCACCCTGACCGTGCAGAACGTGAACGACGCCCCGACAGTGGCCACGCCACTGGCCGATCACACGGCGCTGGAAGATGTGCCGTTCAGCTTTATGGTGCCTGCCGGGACCTTCGCTGACGTCGATGAGGCGCACGGCGATGTGCTGACGTACGGTGCCACGCGCGCCGATGGAAGGGCGCTTCCTGCGTGGCTCAATTTTGATGCGACCACTCGGACGTTGAGCGGTGTGCCGCTGAACGATGAGGTTGGAACTCTTGAGATTGCCATGAAGGTAACAGACCAGAGCGGGTTGGCTGCAACTGAGACGTTTGCCCTCACGGTGCAGAATGTGAACGACGCGCCGATCGTGGTCAACGCGTTGGTGGATCAGAGTGCGGCGGAAGATTCCCCGTTCACCTTCACGATGTCTAGCGGCACCTTTGCCGATGTCGACGCGGTGCATGGCGATCATCTGACGTACCACGCGATGTTGGCTGATGGCAGTCCCTTGCCGAGCTGGCTGAGCTTCAGTCCGACGACCCGGACGTTTGCGGGAACTCCTAGCTCCGGCGCAGCTGGTGTGCTGCACGTCACGGTGACCGCGAGGGATGCAGAGGCCGCGAGTACGACGGATCAGTTTGGGCTGACGGTATCGGGACCTCTCCCTCAAACCCTGATCGGCACAGTGGACAACGACATTCTGACCGGTGGCCGAGGCGACGATACGTTGAACGGGCTGGCTGGAAACGATCGCTTGAATGGTGGACAAGGAAACGACGTGCTCGATGGAGGGACGGGAGTTGATACGATGCAGGGCGGAACGGGCAACGACACCTATACGGTTGATAGGCCTGGCGACGTCGTCACCGAATTAGCAAATGAAGGTATCGATACTATGGAAAGCCGCATGACCTATGCTCTTGGCGCCAATATCGAGCAGCTCACCTTGACCGGCACGGCGGCGATCAATGGGACCGGAAACGCCTTGAACAACGTGCTGCTGGGCAACAGTGCCAACAATACCTTGAATGGCGGAGCCGGTCATGATCGGCTCGATGGCGGTTTCGGTAGCGATACGATGATCGGTGGGGTAGGCGATGATACCTATGTCGTGGATCGAGCGGGCGATGTGGTGACTGAACAAGCCGGACAAGGGAGCGATACAGTGGAAAGCCGTATTACCTACACTCTTGGTCCGAACGTAGAGCAGCTGACTCTCACCGGTTCGGCTAATCTCAACGGTACGGGGAACACTGCCAATAACGTGTTGCTGGGCAACATCGGCAACAACACCTTGGACGCCGGTTCCGGCGATGACACGTTGGACGGTGGGATGGGGAGTGACGAACTCTTTGGAGGGAGCGGTCACGATAGACTCTTTGGTGGACTGGGGGACGACAGCCTCCATGCAGGCAGCGGAAACGATCTCCTGAATGGCGGTGAAGGAATTGATAGGCTCGACGGCGGGTCGGGTGACGATCGACTGTTGGGCGGGGCCGGCGATGATCAGCTCATAGGCGGCAGTGGGGCCGATCACTTCACCGGCGGTGGGGGCAATGACACGTCGGTCGGCAACTCAGGGAGCGACACCTACCAGTTCGCACGAGGCGATGGCCAGGACACGATTCTGGATGTCGATGCATTCGTAGGCAATCAAGACCGTGCCCTCTTTGGGACGGCCATCGATCCTCTTGATCTCGTGATAAGCCGCCAGGCCAATGACCTCCGGCTTGCCCTTCACGGCTTGGCAGATCAGGTTACAGTGAAAGATTGGTATCTCGGGAGGACGAATCACATTGAGACAATTCAAGCCGGCAATGGGGAGGTTCTGCTCAGTACACAGGTTGACCAGCTGATTCAAGCCATGGCGGCTTTCACGCAACAGACGGGCCTGACGTGGGATCATGCGATCGATCAGCGGCCGCAGGATGTGCAGACGGTACTCGCAGCAAGTTGGCAGTAAATGATGAGGAGGACTGGCTCAGGGCTCAGCGGCTGTGTTAGTCGTTCGGCGGCTCGAAATGTCCGGAGGGGCGCTGTTGCCACGGCACAGTTGCTTGACGAGATTGTTTGACCAGGCTCCGCAGGCTCATCTCTGCAGCCCGCAGGAGTTTGGGATCACCTGACTGCATGAGCGTGGTCAAGAGGACATAGAGGGATCGATCGGCGTGAGTTCCGGCCAAGATCCGACTGGTGACCGGATCGATCTGTGAGGTATCGGGCTCCTCATTGTCTGCTGAATCTGTGAAGAGACATGTGAAGGATTGGGGGTTGTCGAATAACCAAGAAGGAGGAATGCGAAGCGCGGAGGCAAGAGCTTCAATCGTACTGGTCGTGGGGTCGGCCTGATCCATCTCGATCTGTTCGAGGAGCGTCGCGGGAATTCCTACCGCGTCTGATAACGACTCGATCGATTGGTTTCTGGAGAGTCTCCAGCCCTGGATAAATAGCCCTATCGACATAAGGCCATGATACACAATGAAGGGTGGAGCTTCAATTACATCATGCGAAAAATTGATATTTATTTATTAAAATCAATGTGTTATGATCCATTTCAAGAACAGACATGAAATCGGTATAATGCTGGCACAAGTTTCATCGCGTTGAAGGAGGTGGGGGAGCTATGTTAGGAACCGATATTCGTGGCATCATGGCTGAGGAAGAAGAAGTCCAGCGTCGACAAGAGGCGCTCAAGTCGCTCATGACGATGCGGTCCAGGCAGCTTCGGGAGTCCTTGGATGATCGAATCAAGCGTGCCAGGAGCAGCGGGGATTGGACACAGTTGTCCAAGGCGGAATGCGCGAGTCTGCATAAGCAGGAAAAGGCGCATCTGCAGTCTCAGCTTGAACAGTTACAGTTTGAGCAGACTCGGACTCGGGGGAAGCTGACAGCTTTGAAACGTGCCAAGGTGAGGGCTCAACGTATCCGCGCGGCTGAAGCGGCCTCTGAACGAAGGCGACGTTGATTACCCACTGTAGCTGTCTTGGTCATATGTGCTTCAGTGCGATGATTTGTCGCTAGGTGGCTGTCGTGCTGCAGCCACCAGTTCTCACTCGTGCCGGGGCCTCGCGGATTCGGCATCTGCTTCGCGATAAGAAGACCAGATCGACAGAAGGTACCTTCGTCCTTGAAGGGGCCAAATTCTGTTGTGATCTGATTCACCAGTCTCCTGAGTCAATCCTCAGTCTGATTGTCTCGCCGCGCTTTCTCTCTGTAGAGACTGAGGCAGCTCGAAGGGTGCGTGCGAAACTGTCTGCGTCCCAGTTCCGTTGTTCGGACAGCGACTTTGACAAGCTGACCGATGTCGAGATGCCGCAAGGGATACTGGCCGTCGTCCGACAACCTCGGTGGAATGAAGCCCAGGTGTTCAAGCAGTTGCGTGTGCTTGGCCTGTATGGTGACCGACTGCAAGATCCCGCGAACGTAGGCGCGATCATTCGGACGGCCGCGGCGCTGAACTTGTCCGGAGTGTGGTTGAGCGCCGATTCCGCTGATCATTTTAGTCCCAAGGTGGTTCGTGCTACAGCCGGCACCATCCTGAGCCTTCCGGTCTTTCATATTCTGGATTTTCGGACATTCTCCTCGTATGAATGTGACATCTATGCGGCGGTCCTGGATTCGGCTAATAGAGTCTCTATCAAGAGTATTCGGACCATACCCAGCCGCCTCATGATTGCGGTCGGAAACGAGGGAGCAGGGCTGGCCCCGGAAATTGTGAAGGCCTCGCGCGTCAGGTTTTCTATTCCATTGGCCGAAGGGGTGGAGTCATTGAATGTCGCGGCGACAGCAGCGATTTCGGCATTTTACTTCAGCGGATTGCGGCTCGACTCCGAGGATGGATTGAAGTGAGAGCGCTTCAGGATAGACATTTGAAATTAAGCTACGTTCGGCCTACTATGAGGTGCAGTTCATGCGATACAGGCTAAAGACGAGAATTGGGGTCAGGTTCATGTTGGTGTGTGCGCTCAGTCTCGGATGCGGCGTGGCCACGGTCTCTGCCCAATCCGACGCGCAGCTGTACAGTCTCGACATGATCGTCGATTTGGCCTTGGCGAAGAATCCCGTAGTCTCCTTTGCAGAAGGACATATTGACCAGCAGAAGGGCCAGCAGACGGCGGCTGGCGCCTATCCCAATCCTACTATTACCGGGTATGGCGGTCACGGCAATCTTCAAGACACGGGTCGGGCGGGCATCGGGCCGTTTCTCGATCGTCAATCGCTCACGGAGTACAACGCGCAGGTGGGGCAACCGGTCGAATGGCCGGCGCTGCGTGCAGCGCGGCAACGAGTCGCGGATCTCGGACTGGCCACGGCCAACGTCGGCCTGTTGGAGACCCGACTGAATTTGGCGTCGCATGTCAAAGTCGCCTTCTACGATCTGCTGCTCGCGCAGCAGGACGCTGATCTCGCGCGCACGAATCTTGACATCGTCGAGGGCGTGGCCCGGATCGTGAGGGCACGGGTCAAGTCGGGCGAAGCGCCTCAATTTGAATCCATCAAGGCCGAGGTGGAAGTTCTCAAGGCTCGGCAGCAACTCGCGCGCGCGGAGAATCTCGTTCGGATCAGCCGCGTGGCCGTCGACACCTTGACTGGTGGGGCGCTCGGGCCGGCCTATCGGGTCCAGGGCGAATTTAGAAGGCTGCCCCTGTATCTGCAGATCGATGATTTAATGGCGCATATGATGGAGCAACATCCGACCATTCAACGTTTGCTGAAGTCAGTGGAACAGTCGGACTGGAAGATAGAATTCGAACGGCAGGCGCGGGTGCCGACGATCACCGTCAGCGGCACCTATTGGCGGGAGATCGGGCGGGAAGCGGTTCAAGGGGGGCTCTCGGTTCCGGTTCCGCTCTGGTACCGGCGGCAGGGAGAAATTGCTTCATCCTTGGGAGCCAAACGTCGTGATGAAGCGGAGTTGCTTCGAACACGCAATGAACTGGGGCGAGCCGTCTATCAGCACTATCAGGATGTCCGCACCACGGCGGAGTTGATTGACGTGTTCGATAAAGGCTTACTGAAGCAGGCCCAGGAGGCGCTGCGGCTGGCACAGTTCAGTTTCCAACAGGGAGCATCCAGCTTGCTCGAAGTCTTCGATGCACAACGCGTGCAACGGCAAATCTTACTGGACTATGCTCAAGCGCGGCACGACCTCTCGGTCTCGCTGGCTCGTCTGGAACAAGCGGTCGGGGGGACATTGTGAAGAGCCTATTCGGTTCACTGCGAGCGCCCTCGTCATCCATTAGTCGGAGCCTGCGTGGCCTTCTGTTCGGTGTGATGGTGCTGGAATCAGCCTGTGATGGGACGTCGAGCGATGTGGTGGCGAGTAAGTCGCCTGCCGCCGTCTCAGCTCCAGGTCTCATTACGTTGTCGGCTGAAGAATCGTCACGGGTGGGACTCCAGGTCCAGCCGGCGGTACGCAGTGACTTTCGGACCCACCGAGACTTCCCGGCGATCGTACAGCCCAATCAACGAAACATGGCGGAGATTACGACCCTGGTTCGAGGTCGAGTCGTCGAGGTGTATGCCGACCTCGGTCAGGAAGTGAAAGCCAATGCCCCGTTGGCCATCCTCTACAGCAGCGAACTGGGATTGGCCCAGTCAGGTTACCTGAAGGCTAAGGCCAAGCTCCATGTTGCTGAGCAGGCGTATAGTCGGGCTCAATTTCTTCTGCGAGAGCAGGTCATCGGTGAAGCAGAATCCCAACGCCGACAGGCGGAGCTGCTAAGCACCCAAGCGGAGGCCAATGAGTCGCGTGATCGCCTGAAGTTGCTGGGCATGAACGAGGAAGAGTTCAGCCGGCTCGACCGTAGTCGGCAGATTCGATCCGTCGTGCCGATCGTGGCGCCGTTCGCCGGACGCATCATCGTACGAAAACTCACCCGCGGGGAAGTCGTCGAGACCACGGAGAAGCTCTTTATGATCGCGGATCTTTCGGAAGTCTGGGTCCTCGCTAACATTCCGGAAAAAGACATCTCCTTCGTCCATTCTATCCATGCGTCTGGCGGTAGCCAGGCCGAGGTGCGCATCAACGCCTATCCCAAAGAAGTGTTCAAGGGCACCATTGCCTATGTCGGCGACGTATTGGACCCCGTGACGCGCACGATGCAGATCCGACTTGAATTGCCGAATCTCGATGGCCGCCTGAAACCGGAAATGTTTGCGACCATTCGGCTCTTTTCCGAAACGCAGACTGACCGGCTGGCCGTGCCGGAGGCCGCGCTGCAACGCGATCAAGGCAGAACCTACGTCTTTGTGCAACGCAGCGCGAACGAGTACGAATTACGGGATGTCCATGTGGGCGATTCCAACGGGACGCTCATCTCCATACTCGACGGACTGAACGAAGGAGAGCCGGTTGTGACACACGGTGCCTTTGTCTTAAAGTCCGAGTTTTTGAAGAAGCCTGTCTGATGGTCTCCCGTCTCCTCGACATTTCCCTTCGCCAGAGGCTGCTCATCATCATCTGCGCGCTCATGATCGGCGCCGGAGGCATCTACGCGTTTCGGACCATTCCGATCGATGCCTTCCCCGATGTGACCAGTGTGCTGGTCCAGGTCGTGACCAAGGCGCCGGGGCTTTCTCCCGCCGAAGTCGAGCGCCTCGTGACCTACCCGATCGAGCTGCAGCTCACCGGTGTGCCGTCCCTCACGGAAATGCGTTCCCTCACGAAAGTCGGACTCTCGCTCATTACGATCGTGTTCGATGACTCGATGGACATCAACCTCGCCCGCCAGCTGGTGCTTGAGCGGTTGCTCGAAGTCGAAGAACAACTTCCTCCTGGCGCCGAGCCGATGCTGGTGCCGAACAGCACGGGCCTGGGCGAGGTGTTCCAATATTACCTGGAGGCTCCACGCGGAGCGGCTGCCAACGCCGATGCGGAACACCAAAGTCTGATCGTCCAGCGGACGATCCAAGATTGGGTCATACGCCCCCTCCTGAAAAGCACACCGGAGGTGATCGACGTCAATTCGATGGGCGGGTTTGTCAAGCAGTATCAAGTCTTGGTCGAACCGGGCATGTTGCGGAAATACAATCTGGCTCTTGGTGACGTCTTTGATGCGGTGTCCAGAAACAATGCCAACGCCGGCGGGAATATCCTCGAGAAAAATGATGAAAAGTACATTGTCCGAGGGATTGGGCTGATCCGCTCGGTCCAGGATATCGAACGCATCGTCGTGAAGGAAACCGGAGGAACCCCGGTGTTTGTCGGCGATGTCGCGCAAGTACTCATCGACCATGCCGTGCGGCACGGCGCAACGGTTCTGAACGGTGACCGAGAAGTTGTGAGCGGAATCGTGCTGATGTTGCGGGGCGGCAATGCACGCGATGTCGTGGAAGGCATCAAGGCCAGGATTGAGGACATCCACGCCAAGCAGTTGCTGCCAGACGGATTAAGGATCGTGCCGTTCTATGACCGTATCGAACTGATCACCGAAGCGTTGAACACGGTCTACAAGTCGTTGGCGGAAGGGGTCGCGCTGGTCATTGTCGTGCTGTTTCTCTTCCTCGGGAACATACGTAGTGCGTTGATAGTCGTGGGGACCTTGGTCTTGGCGCCGCTGGCCACATTTATTGTGATGGGGCAAATCGGGTTGACGGCCAATCTGATGTCATTAGGAGGGTTAGCCATCGGGGTCGGGATGATTGTGGATGGGTCGGTCGTCGTGGTCGAGAACGTCTATCGTCATCTTTCGCACCATTCTTCCGCCGCTATCCCAAGGTTGCAGCTGGTGACTCTGGCTGTGAAGGAAGTCGGACAACCGGTCGTGTTCGGCATTCTGATTATTATCTTGGTGTTTCTCCCTCTCTTGTCTCTTCACGGGATGGAAGGCAAGATGTTCAAACCGCTTGCCTATACCATCATGATCGCGCTGTTGGTCTCGCTGGTATTATCGCTCACGCTGTCCCCGGTCCTGTGTTCCCTGATCCTCACCAGGGGAAGTGAAGACGATCCATGGATTGTCCGGCAAGCTAAGCACCTTTATGCTCCTTCCCTTCGATGGGCCCTTAGGCACCGAACGATTGTGGTGGCGCTGGCGATCAGCGCCCTGATCGGCTCACTGGCCTTGGTCCCGTCACTAGGAACTGAATTTATTCCGATCTTGAACGAAGGATCGGTCGCACCTCAAACCATTCGGCTACCCAGCGTGTCTCTACCCGCTTCCATCGAGATCGAAAAGCGCATGCAGCAGGCGATCATGGAGTTTCCGGAAGTGGAAATGGTCGTCTCCAAGATCGGTCGTACAGAATTGGGAAACGATCCCCAGGAGCCGAACGAGAGCGATCCGGTCGTGCGACTTCGTCCGTTGGATCAATGGACCACCGCCAAGACGATGCCGGAGTTGATGCAGAAGTTTCGTGAGCGGTTGACGAGTGTCTCGGGCGCGACATTCCTGATCAGCCAGCCGATTCAGCAACGGGTCGATGAGTTGATTTCCGGTGTCCGCACGGAAGCCACCGTCAAGCTGTTCGGCGACGATTTGGAGATGTTGCGGAATAAGGCCCAGGAAATCGCTGAGGTGCTTGGGGGCGTTCGAGGGGTGCGAGATATCAAGGTGGAGCAGGTGTTCGGGCAACCGTACCTCACCATCGATATCGATCGCGGCAAGATCGCGCGGCATGGCATCAACGTCGCCGACGTGCGGGAGATCATCACCACCGCCATCGGAGGACAAGCAGCGACTCGGGTCTATGAGGGACAGCAGCGATTCGATCTCGTGGTGCGGTTTCCGGAACAGTATCGAGACAGCGTCGAAACGATCAGCAACATTCTGATCAGCGATCAGGCCGGTGCAATGATTCCTCTGGTGGATCTGGGCACTGTGCAGTTGGAGGAGGGACCCGGACGTATCAGCCGAGATCAGCTGCAACGGTATGTGTCGATCGGCTTCAATACACTGGGACGAGATATTGGGAGTCTAGTCGCAGAAGCTCAGCAAAAGATCAACGAACAAGTCGCACTTCCCAAGGGATATCGGATCACCTGGGGTGGGTCATTCGAAAACATGGAACGGGCGATGGCAAAGCTACGCATCATCGTCCCGATCACGATCGGATTGATCTTCTTCTTGCTCTATTCGACATTCAACTCGCTCAAGCAGGCAACCCTGATTATCTTGAATCTGCCCTTTGCGTTAATCGGAGGAATCGTGGCGCTGTGGCTCACAGGAGAATATCTGAGCGTGCCCGCGTCAGTGGGCTTCATCAATCTCTTCGGCGTCGCCGTGTTGAACGGGATTGTGCTCGTCTCCTATATGAACAAGCTGCGGGAGGACGGCCATAGTTTGGATGAAGCGGTCACGTTGGGGGCTCTGCTCCGATTGCGTCCCGTGTTGATGACCGCGCTGGTGGCGTTATTGGGGCTTGTCCCGCTTGCTTTATCGAACGGGATCGGATCGGAAGTGCAGCGTCCATTGGCGATCGTCGTCATCGGCGGCCTCGTCAGTTCGACGCTCCTGACCTTGATTATGCTGCCGGTTCTCTATCAGTGGTTGGAAGGCCGCTCGACAGAGGGGAGTGCTCCTGGCGGATTGCGAGGAGGATCACTGCCTACTGTCCATTCTGTAGCAGGGGACACTCCTCATGGCAACGGTGAGCCGAGGCTGGCTCGCCGGCCTGACGGGATGCCATCGACGTGATGAGGAACGTGAGGCTGGAGAAAGGGTGAGGTAAGGATGCCTACGCTTGCTGGTACCGTATTCATGGGTTTGATTGCCATTATTGTGGGGGCACAGGTAGCGATTGCCGCCCCGAACGAGCCGGAATCA
>JANPKE010000076.1:0-3077 GCA_031425875.1 Nitrospirota bacterium | reverse complement strand
CGTGCAGATCGAGGCATGGAAGGCTTCGCTGGTGTTCAAATTGTGATTCACCCGATCGACGCCAGCTGCTTTCAGACGCTTGGCTTGGGCTTCACTCATCAAGCCGAGTGAGCAACAGATTTGAATCGGAACTTCCTGCTTAATTGAGCGGACCGCTCCGGCAATTTCGTCGATTTCCCGATCCAAGGGGCTGCGCCCGCTGATGACGATGCAATAGCGCTGAGCTTTGGAGGCGGCAGCCTGTCGAGCGCCTTCCATCATCTGCTTCTGTGGGAGCAGACTGTATCGCTCGATCGGTGCTGTTGAAATGGACGACTGCGAACAATAGTGGCAGTCTTCTTGGCAGGCTCCGCTCTTGGCATTCTGAAGCATTTGGAGACGGACGGTCCGGCCGAAGTATGTGGATCGGACTTGAAAGGCTGCGTGCAACAGCGCAAGCAATTCATCATCCGGCGCAGTTAAGACGGAACGGCACTCGTCTCTCGTCAGGGGTTCGTCATTGAGAGCTTTGTCAGCCAAGGTCAAATAGTTCATGGGATCCTCAAAAAGTGGCGATGTGATGATGCTCTGTCGTGCTGCCGATATCTTGAAGCGAAGAGAGAGGTTGCACCATGCGACCAGGTCACATGATCAGCAGACGCTGGCGGGAAACCTACACGGTTTCAAACGGAGAAGCAATGCCTTGGTAGGGAACGGAGGGGACTGATGAGGGCTCTCCAGCCGAGCTGGCAGCGGTTTGGCCGGCTTCGAGCCAGGGGAGGGCGGTGAGGGTATTCCACTTGGCGCAGCGGCGGCAGCGGCCCGACCATTCGATGGACTCCTGCTGGCACTGGGTGCAGATATAGGGGACGACCACGCGCTTCTTGAAGCTGAGGGCCTTCTTCAATTCCACAATGGCCTCTTCGAAATGCTGCTTCCGCAAGTACAGGTTGGCCATGATCTTGTGATAGTCCAAGAGATGATCCTGTGGTCCTTCGATTGTCGAAAGCTGATCGAATGCCTCATCCACCATTTCCAGTCGATAGTAGAGCTTGCCCAGGTAGAACTGGAGCACCGGATTCTGCGGGTCTTGCTGCAAGGCCTCCTGATAGACCCGAATGATTTCGCTGGGCTCGCCTTGATCCAGAAACAGCTCTTCCAGTCGGTGGAGGATGATCACGCTGCGGGTCCGCGAGTAGACTTTTTTCAAGATTTCGACGGCATCCTTCGTTTTGCCTTCATGGATCAGAATTTCGCCGATTCCGATATAGGCAGGCAGGAAGCTACGATCTTTCTTAATTGCTCCTCTGAAATAGCGACGGGCTTTATCGGGATGCCCACGTTCAAGCAGTTGCCGTCCGACTTCATACATGCATCCGACGAGCAGGGCGGCTTCGGCTTGTTGCTCAGGGGCGGGAAGATTGGCTTTGAGTAAACGATGTTGGATCTCCAGCGCGTCGCTCCACCGCTCCATACGGATATTGAGATTCCGTTTCCGGATAAGCGCGGTCAGGTTGTCGGGTTCGATCTTGAGGATTTGCTGAAGTGCCTGAAGAGCTTCCTCGTAACGTTTGGCGTCTTCCAGATCCTTGCCCAATTCCAGCAACACCTCGATGTTTCGATCGTCCACTCGTTGCGCATGTTGATGGAGTCGGATCGCTTCAGGGAAGTTCCGCTCTGATCGATAGATATTTCCCAGCCACAGGAGCGAATCGACTCGATTGGGGTCGATCGCCAGGGCCTTCTCCAAGAGTGTGATGGCCTCCAAGGTGCGTTTTGACATGAACGCATGGGTGCCGTCTCGGTGGAGGGTGTCGACCTTCTCTTTTCGACGCACCAGGCGGTTGCTTCGCCAATTCAGGATTAAGTGCGCCGTTTGTTGGAGCCCCACGACAAAGGTCGCAATCACTGCTCCACATGCCATGGAGATCAAGACAAGCGTGACAGGGCTGAGCTCGAACTCCGCGCCAGGAGCGGTATGGATGAGGATTGTCCCTGGATTCAGTTCGCGGAAATAGCTGTAGATGAATACGCCGGCGCTGATGAGGAAAATAGTAATCAGCAACTTGAACATGGCCTAGACCATCTTCTGTGAAGTCGCCTTCTGGGTCATCCGCCCCTTTGCGGCGGCTATCGGAGCCGACGCTTCGCCCGGAACGGGAATCTGCTGTGCATCGCTCCACAGACGCTCAAGGGCATAATGCGAGCGCGTGTCTTGTCTGAACACATGGGCGACGACATCGCCAAAATCGATCAGGACCCACTGGCCCGATGTGGTGCCTTCAAGACTGAGTGGCCGTTCACCCACGCGTGCAAGGACATCAGCGACGGAATCAGCGATCGCGCGTGTTTGTCGGTCTGATTCAGCCGACCCAATGACCAAATAATCAGCGAGTGACGTCAGCGGGGCGACATGGAGGACTTGGACATCAAGGGCCTTCTTGTCGAGCATAGCCCTGGCTACGGCGAGGGCAGTGGCCTTAGATGCGCGTGTGATCGCTCTCCTCCTGATAAAGACTATGACGAAGTATATAAGATTGTACCAGGAGGGGCAACATATTTACCAAGGGGAGTTTGTTCCGAACTCTCCGTCTAATCTCTGAGGCCGAGGTTGGACAGGGTGGAAAGGCGA
Source organism: Nitrospirota bacterium (assembly GCA_031425875.1). GTDB lineage: Bacteria > Nitrospirota > Nitrospiria > Nitrospirales > Nitrospiraceae > Nitrospira_D. Next base: position 466 of record JANPKE010000076.1, on the reverse strand, counting down.
GGCAGGTGACTCCTGGATCAGAGGGGCTGGCGATGTCTAGTCTGTTGAGGGCACCGGTGTCTAGCCCTGTCAGTCTATCAGGATCGAGTGTGGGGAGCAGTGACATTCCAGCCAATGCCCGAAAAGATTGCCCAGGTCTGGGAACGACCACGAAATGGCAAATTTTTAAGAGCTCTTCTGGTTCTCTCCATGTCGGGAAGTCTAGAAACGCGTCGAGTCCAATAATGAAGAACAGCTCCGTGGATGGGCCATAGTGATGTTGTAATGCTCGAATAGTATCGATCGAGTAGGACTTTCCATTTCGCTGCATCTCGATGTCCGATACTGTGAACAACGGGTTGTCAGCGATCGCAAGCCGGACCATTTCAAGCCGAACATTCGCCGGAGCCAGTGAGCCGTCCCGCTTATGGGGCGGATCGCCGGTCGGAATGAAAAGAACCTGGGAGAGCTGCATGCGCTCATGGAC
>JANPKE010000075.1:0-4617 GCA_031425875.1 Nitrospirota bacterium | reverse complement strand
ATAAAGAACAGGCAGGCACATGACAGACCCAAACGAACAAGAAATTCAGTCTCCCCAAAACATTGAAGTGCCCAATCAACTCCCGCTGTTGCCCGTCCGAGATATCGTCGTCTTTCCGTACATGGTGCTTCCCTTGTTCGTTGGGCGCGACATGTCGATTAAGGCCATCGAAGCGGCCCTTGCCGGCAATCGAATGATCTTCCTCGCGACTCAAAAAGCGCTCGACGTCGAAAATCCCGCGCAGAAAGATATCCACACCATCGGCACCGTCGGCATCATCATGCGGATGCTGAAGCTCCCGGACGAACGCATCAAGATTTTGGTACAGGGCATCGCCAAAGCCAAGATCACTAAATACATTCAGACCGACCCCTACTACTCCGTTCGAATCGAGAAGCTCGCTGACACGAAACCGATGGCCACGCCCCTTGAGGCAGAAGCCGTCATGCGAACCGTGAAGGAGCAGATCGAACGGATCGTGAGTTTGGGAAAAATCCTGATCCCCGATGTCATGGTCGTCATCGAAAACCTCGAAGAACCAGGCCGATTGGCCGACATGGTGGCTTCGAATCTCGGCCTCAAGGTCGATGCCACCCAGGCCGTTTTGGAAATCTCCGATCCAATTCAACGCCTTCGCCAAGTGAGCGACATTCTCGGAAAGGAAATCGAAGTCCTCTCCATGCAGCAAAAGATCCAGGCACAAGCCAAAGGGGAGATGGACAAAACTCAACGGGAGTATTTCCTGCGTGAACAACTGAAAGCCATTCAAAAGGAGTTGGGCGAACTCGATGAGCGGGCGGAAGAAATCACGGAATTCCGCAAACGCATCAAAGACGCAAAGATGCCAGAGAAGGTCTTGAAGGAGACCGAAAAGCAGCTCAAGCGTCTGGAGAAAATGCATCCGGATACCGCCGAATCCGCGACAGTGCGAACCTATCTGGAATGGATGGTCGAATTGCCGTGGTCCAAGCGCTCGAAGGATAGCCTCGATCTGAAAGCGGCCGCGAAGGTATTGAACGACGACCATTACGACCTCGAAAAGGTCAAAGAGCGAATCCTGGAGTATCTGGCCGTCCGAAAGCTGAAAGAGAAGATGAAGGGCCCGATTCTCTGCTTCGTCGGCCCACCAGGAGTCGGGAAAACCTCGCTGGGGAAATCGATCGCCCGCGCATTGGGACGTGAGTTTGTCCGTATCAGCTTAGGCGGCGTACGGGATGAGGCCGAAATCCGCGGCCACCGCCGCACCTATGTCGGCGCATTACCCGGGCGTATCATTCAGGGCCTGAAACAGGCAGGAACAAGTAATCCGGTATTCATGCTCGACGAGGTCGACAAGGTTGGGATGGATTTCCGAGGGGACCCCTCGGCAGCCTTGCTGGAGGTGCTCGACCCTGAACAGAACAATACGTTTACCGACCACTATCTCGGGGCTCCATTCGACCTGACCGAAGTGATGTTCATCACCACGGCAAATTTGATCGATCCGATCCTTCCCGCGTTGCGTGATCGCATGGAGGTCATCGAGATCCCCGGGTATACCGAAGAAGAGAAACTCGGCATCGCCCAGAAATACCTGATTCCCCGTCAACTCGAAGAGCACGGGATTACGAACAAACATGTCCGTCTGACGGAGCCGACCATTCGACAGATCATCTCGCATTACACCCGCGAAGCAGGTGTGCGAAATCTTGAACGCGAGATTGCCAACGTAATGCGCAAGGTCGCGAAGAAAGTCGCCGAAGGCAAAGACCTGGGATTTCCGATCGATCCATCGAATCTCAATAAATATCTTGGTGTGTCGAAATATGTGCCGGAAGCAGAGCTCGAAAAAGACGAAATCGGTGTGGTAACCGGCTTGGCCTGGACAGAAGCGGGCGGCGATGTGCTCTACATCGAGGCGACGGTAATGAAGGGGAAAGGCCAATTGACCCTCACCGGCCATCTGGGAGATGTGATGAAGGAGTCCGCTCAAGCGGCGCTCAGCTATGTCCGTTCACGGGAAAAAACGTTGAATCTCAACCCTGACATGTTCAGCAAACAAGACTTGCATATCCATGTGCCGGCCGGAGCCATCCCCAAGGACGGTCCCTCCGCCGGCATCACGATGGCCACTGCTATCGCCTCGGCATTTTCCGGTACTCCTGCGAGGCGAGATTTGGCCATGACTGGAGAAATCACCCTGCGCGGCCGCGTCCTTCCAATCGGAGGACTCAAGGAAAAGATTTTGGCGGCAAAACGGGCAAAACTCACCACCGTCATCCTCCCGCGTCGAAATAAAAAAGATTTGGAGGAAATCCCCAAGCATCTCCTCAAAGGCATTCACTTAGCGTTCGTCGAAACCATGGACGACGTCATGAAGATCGCCCTTCGCCGACCAGCCAAGGCTTCGCCGGCCTCTCGGAAGCCTTCGACACCTCCGGCGCCATCGCGTATCCCACCTCTGCGATCCGGTAAAGGTCGACGGCCTCACGAACTCCCCGCCACGGTGATGGCACACCGAGCACCGGCACGGTCATAAAGGATCGTACCGTGGCCCGCCGTCAGGCCAACTCCTCCCTTCAAGAATTTGCGCTCATCCGAACGCTCGAGCGTCGGTTTGCCCGTCGCACACCAGGGCTCATTCAAGGCATCGGCGACGATGCCGCCGTGATTGCGACCTCCGCGCCGACGTGGTGGCACCTCACAACGGACCTGCTTGCCGAAGGTATTCACTTTGACATGAAGTCAGCGACCCCTGAGTCCGTCGGATACCGGGCAGCCATGGCCAACCTCAGCGATATCGCCGCCATGGGAGCCGTCCCCCGTTATCTTCTCATCTCGCTCGCCATCCCAAAAACATGGAAGCGGTCGGACGTCCACGAGCTATACACCGGATTGATGAAGGCTTGCCGCCTGCATGACGTGACACTCGTCGGTGGGGATACCTCAGCGTCCAAGGCGGGACTTTTTCTCAGCATCACCCTGGTCGGCGCGACAAGCAGGCGCCGGGCACTGTTTCGACACGGTGCCAACGTAGGAGATCACATTTACGTTTCGGGCACGCTAGGAGACTCCCTAGCAGGCCTTACGCTCTTGATGGGGAACACAGGCTCAGGCCCCTCAAGAAAGAGGAAATCCGAGTTCTCTCCCACTCATCGAGCATTTCTTCTCCGCCGCCATTTCCGCCCTACCGCGAGGGTCGCCGAAGGCCAGTGGCTCAACGAGAAACGACTCGCCTCCGCTGCCATCGATCTGTCCGACGGCCTCTCCGGAGATCTGCGGCATCTGTGTGAAGCAAGTCGAGTCGGGGCAGAGGTGGAACTCGACAAGATTCCGATCTCACCGGCCTGCCGAGCCTATGCCCGGACGATCGGAGTTTCGCCGATTCAACTCGCACTCACTGGCGGCGAAGACTATGAGTTGCTCTTCACCACGTCGCCACGCGACGCCAAGAAGGTTGAGCGGCAAGCGCGAACACGCGGCTATCGCATAACCCCTATCGGAACGATTCGCCCGCAGCGGTTGGGGATTCAGATGATGACTGACGGTCGGACGCAACCCCTGCCGGTCACAAGTTACGAGCATTTTCATTGATGGCCAACAGTAGTCACCAGCCCTCGGCTCAACGGACCCGATCATTTCGGACACTCTTGCGCCAAGTCCTCCATTTACAAGAGTCACCGCAGCGCACCGCGTTGGCCTTTGCGCTGGGCGTCTTCATCGCGTTCTCCCCCGCCTATGGTCTGCACACGGCAATGGTAGTGCTGTGCACCTGGCTATTCGGTCTCAATTTCTTGGCCTTGCTCGCCGGTGCCTTAGTCAATAATCCCTGGACCGTCATTCCGATCCTAGGCGCAACCTACTGGACCGGCGCCCTCTTGCTCGGACGTACGGATCAACCGAGCTTCGACTGGCAGGATATGAGTTTCAGCGGCATCTACCAACAAGTCCTTCCCTACGCTGCTCCCTTCGTGCTCGGAGCACTTGTTCTCAGTGTGCTTGGAGCCCTATTGTCCTATCCTGCCGCCTACTTATTTTTCCAAAAACATCGCTCCGCGCCTACCAGTCCCACGACCGAACCGTTGCCGCCCTCTGACCAAGTGGGCTAAGATACTCACTGACTATGGAATCAGCAGACCGACCGAACGCTCCCTATGATGGCTCGGCGCTCATCGCTGACCCCATCCATAAGTACGTCACCTTCACCGTCCCCTATGCTCATCCTGATCCACATGAGCACACCGAGAAAGACCTGATCGACTCCCCCTGGGTTCAGCGGCTGCGATACATCTACCAGCTACAGAGTGCTCGCTGGGTCTATCCCTCCGCGGAACATACCCGGTTTGTGCATTCACTCGGGACGATGCACGTCGCGGGACGGTTTGCTCGACACCTGTACCCGTTTCTCAAGAAAGTCGTGAAGGATGTGCCCTCTTCCAATTTCGTTGAAGAGTTCCTCCGTGTCACGGCCTTGGTCCACGACATCGGGCACGGACCGTTTTGCCATTTCTTCGACGACAATTTTCTCCATGCCCATGGCCTCACCCATGAGCGGCTTGGCCAGATCATCATCCGAGAACATTTAGCCCCCCTCATCAAGAAAATCCGCCGAAGCCCGTCAGGCTCCTTTGCGAAAGG
>JANPKE010000074.1:0-2743 GCA_031425875.1 Nitrospirota bacterium | reverse complement strand
CTTCATTCGCATACTCCAGACGTTTGACCGGTCCTGCCGCCAGAGTTTCCGGTTTCGACGTCGCTCGAACAGGGAACAGACACGGATCGGGAGGTGGAAGGTATTCGGGATCAACCGGTGAGACCCGAGCAATCCGCTCAGCACGCGCCAATGCGTCCTGAATCGCGCCTGCGGTAAAATCCGTCGTGCTCGCGGTCCCCTGCTGACCCCCGAAAGCAACCGTCACGGCCATTGAGCCCCGTCTCGCATCAACATTCTGGATAACTTGATTGTTGGCGAATCTCGTTGTGCCTGCGTGATGATCGCGAAGACGGACGATCGTCTGATCAGCGGATGAGCGGGTCAGGACCAGATCGCTCAGAAAGCGAAACTCATCGCTGCTCGTCAGCTTCGGCCAGGTACCGCTTAGGACGGTCATGAGCTTCCTTCTCCCCGGATCACATGGATCTGGCGAAACCTTGCAGGAGAAGCGGCATGCGTCATCCAACCAGACTGGCCTGGCTGTCCCTTGCCACACGTGATGAAGCCGTATCGACGGCGAGCAGTTCGGTCGGCCACTCCATTGCAGCTGTTCCAGAATTCCGGCGTGATCCCATGGTAGATCACATCCCGCAGCATGTGGGTCCGTCTGCCATGTTCAATCAGCCAGAAGGCGTCACCGCCGAACTGGAAATTGTAGCGGCGCTGATCAATGCTATAGGACCCATGGCCTTCGATGTAGATGCCGTGCTTCACATCGGCAATCAGTTGATCGACAGTCGCTGAGCCTGGCTCAAGTCCGATATTCGCGATGCGGACCATCGGAACGTGACTCCACCCATCAGCCCGATTGGAGCCACGTGAACGAGATTCACCAATCTTCGACGCGACTTCACGGTTCGTGCAATACCCGACGAACACCCCGTTCCGGACAATGTCCCATTGCTGACACTGAACCCCGTCATCATCATAACCAGTCGCTGCTAATGTTTCCGGTTCGGTGTTATCGGCAACCAAATTCACATGCTGCGAGCCATAGCGAAAGTTACCCAGATTTTCTGACGTCAAGAAGCTGGTCCCTGCGTAATTGGCTTCGTACCCGAGCGCACGGTCCAGTTCGCTCGGATGGCCGCAAGATTCATGGATCGTCAATGATAGATGTTCAGGATCGAGCACGAGGTCATACTGGCCCGCATCAACCGTCGGGGCCTTCACCTTTTCAATCGCCTGGGCAGCAACCCGTGTCGCTTCTCGCAGGAGATCGGCCTCTTCAATCAGTTCATAGCCTTTCCTGAGGTGCGGGGTATTGAAGCTGCGCGAAGCAAACCGGCCTTCGTAGAGAGCGGTTGCGGTACATTCGCCTTGTCCGGCCAACAGATCGAATTCCACACGCGACCCTTCCGTTGACATGAACAACTTCCTGTCTCGGCGCGCCCACAGACTTGCGCTGCTTCGAGCGATTCCGGATTGCCGATGCAATGTTTCCATCGTATTCAGCAATAAATCGGTTTTCTTCTCCAGCGGTATGGTGAAGGGATCGATGCGATAGGGCGTGACGACGCGGTCACGATGAACTGGTTCCGGTACCAATCGCACTTTTTCCAGGGCCACCGATGCAGACCCTCTGGCGATTTCGACGGCCAGGTCGGCAACACGCGGTACTTCTTCCAGCGACAAGATTGAACTCGCGGCAAACCCCCAGGCTCCGTGGTAGAGCACCCGCACGCCGAAGCCGATATCCTGGATGTCCCGAATCGACGCGATTCGGCGATCCTCGCCTTCGATATGTTCGGTGCTGCTGTCCTGGATGCGGATATCGCCGTACTCTGCGCCGGATGCGGCAATGCGTTTCAGCGCAAGCTCGGCTGATTCGTCCCAGATCGGAGAGTTCATGGCGATCACTCTCGAATTGAATGAAGGGATGGGTCAGTATAACAGGTGGAGAACAAAACGGTGAGAGTCTCAAGATCGGACGGACGAGATTGGCTTACGGCCGATTTTTCCGATCGGGTCTCAAGATAAGAAGTACACGCGCCCGACCTTGCAGCCTCCTAACAAAGCTGGCGACTATGAGCTCTGCCGCCGAACGGTTCGAGTGAGCGGCTCGCCATTCCACCTTTCTTTCAACCTGAGGGCTAAGCTTGTTGTGAATCAATAATCCGCTGGATGCTACGTTTTAGTTCCGGAAGTTTCTCGGACACCACATCCCATACCAGCTGATAATCCACTCCAAAGTAACTATGGATCAGGCGATCGCGCATCTGAGCCATCGGACGCCACGCAACCTCGGGATGCGATACCCGGAACTCAGTAGGCAGGTTCTTCACTGCTTCGCCGATAATTTCCAAGCTGCGCACGAACGCACGGCGCAGCGTCTGATCGGCTACAAATCGCTCATAGGGGAGAGTCCGACTCTGATCGAGGAGGTACTCGACTTCCGCGAGAATATGCCGCAGATAGTCATGCGGCTCGAAGGACATCCGTTGCCTCGGCCAAGATGTGTGGCCCGATAAACGGTGAGAGTGACTCCGTGGTGATCACTTCCACCCGGTGCTGCAACGTGTCTTCGAGTAGATCCGCCAGGGCCATGAAGCGATCGAATGTCTTCTCATTCGGAGCGAACTCGACAAGCACATCAACATCACTGTCGGGGCGAGCCTCGTTACGAAGCACGGACCCGAAGAGCGCCAGTCGACGAACACCGAGGCCCCGAATCTTAGCCTCAACGATGTGAAGCCGCCGGATCGCCTCGTCACGGGTAAGG
>JANPKE010000073.1:0-2290 GCA_031425875.1 Nitrospirota bacterium | reverse complement strand
AAGTATTCCTGTCGGCTGACGGCGACATCGGCGACGTACATGAAACCGGAATGCCGCTCGAAGAGCGGGCGAAGGCCGGCAAGAATGGGCTCGACCTTTTCTTCAGGCACAACGGTGAGGATCATTTCGAGGCTCTCCTGTTCGCTGAACATGAAATGCGCCTCTCGCACACCATGATGTCCCTTTCCAGAAATGTTGCCGATGATCGTGTAGCCGGAGGCCTGGACTCGGTCCAACAGCTCGGTCACGAATGCACGATGCTCACCCGCGACGATCACACGAACTTCTTTCATCGGATGCAAACTTGCCCTACCCATCAAGACTCTCCTTTCCGGCGCCCGGTTCTTCCGGTCACGAAATCAGTGATGCTACGTTTGATGCGTCTTGTATGATGCGAGCCCATTCTCCAGTGGGTCGATATCGATACCAGGTCCTGTCCTCTGGATCGAGCACGACGAGATGGACCCACTCGTTGTGATAATAGTGCTGAAGCACTTCGTGTCGGGCAATCAATTTATCAATTCCCTTCCGTGGGGCTTCAACCATCGTCAATAAACGCATCGGCTCGTGGTACGGCATCTCGCCGTTCATGACGGTCTGTCTGGCCAATCCAAGCCGGAGATCGCCCCAAGGGCCGGACATAATGCCGAACCGGCCCACCACGTTATGGTAGATCTTGCTGCTACTGCCATACACCTCGTTATCGACGGCGGAGAAATAATGTTCCATGTTGATCCATTGTGCCACGACCTGGGGTGCGGTAAGCAGCACCTCGAGGAAGCGATGGCTGGGATCCTCTCGATAGTCATACGAATGCATGAACACACGCCCCTTGAGGTCCAAGCCTTTTGTCAACTCACGTCGAGCCACCAAGAAGGTCGTGTTGCTTGAGAGCCCCCATTCTGGACGGACCTGACTCCAGTCGACACTGCGCTGGCGTACATGGACCGAAGCCTGCGAGTCAGTGAGGGCCGGGAGGAGTTCAGGGAATCGGTGGCACCGCTCTCGGCTGGCTAGCCCCGCGGCTTCTTTCAAATCTTCCTGCAGTCTCGCCAAGTCGGCGCGATGGGTGGGCGGGACGTCTTCCAGGTCAAACAGCTGTACGGCGTCGGTCGTCGTATCCATCTGTCCGGCGAGGAAATGCGTGTCGGATGGAATCTCAATGCCGGTCTTCCTCAAGCGATCTCTTACCTTTTGATTGTTTGCCATCATGGCCAACACACGCGCATTGGGTTTACCTTCATTGCCGCCACAGGCTCCGCAATCGAGGGCTGACTCATAGGGATTATTCTCCGACGTGCTGCCGTGGGCGCAGAACAGGACGAGGCGGGCAAAGTTCTTGGTCAGCCCCATCATCCGCAGCGCAGTGTCGACGGTCAGGGTCTGTTCCTCCAGCGTAAACCCGGTTCTCGTCAGGCGTTCCTTGTATCGCGACGAAGCCCGTGAATTCAGGTCGTACTCTCGCTGCAGGGCCGTGACGAAGACGTCGAGTGCCTCTAAGTTCAAGTCCACGCTCTCGGCTTCTGCGAGGAAAAGCGCGTCCTGTGGATTGGTCTCTTGAAGGGCCCGCTGTCGGAGTCCTTCAATGAGCGACGGCGTCATCCTGGCACTGCGCAATCCGAGGCGTTCCTGAAGCGCCCTCCGAATTAGCTCTTGCTGTTCGACCTTGAGCATCTCCCCAGTCTCGCTGGGTGACAGCTTGTCGACTGTGAGCGTCGTCGGGAGAGAGGGGACGAACTGTTGCCGAAGCCAATTCGCAATCCGCCGGTAGAGAGACGGAAGGAGCGTCTTCCCGAAGATCGGAAGACTGTAAAACCAACCGACCGATTCGACCATCACGTACGGTGTGATGACGTTTTCTTTCAGGTCATGCAGCAGTGTGTGCCCGGCATGGACCCACTTGGCCCAGGCCTGGTGCTTTGACACCTGGTGATCGAGGTAGCTGCGAGGTACTTCACGGACTTCATTTTTTGCGCGCATGATGACCGGGAACTGTTCGGTGTCATGTTCCGTTCCCCACGCTCGGTAGCGGATGAAGGCGGCGAAAAACCCAGCAAAGCCGAACGTCTCATGCGGCCCGACTGTTTCGAGGTGGCGACGAAACGGTTCCGACCGCACATCGATGCAGTAGACCGATTGAGAGTAGGGGCGAGTCGGAGAGACTGCGTCGGTAGGTCCTGCCGAACGTCGGGAGGCGTCGATGAGTTGTCCGATCAGAGGCTCATGATAGCCAGCCTCAAAGGCCTTCAGCCAGATCGGTCCATGGTCAGACTCCGGAAAGGCCTCAATC
>JANPKE010000072.1:0-5503 GCA_031425875.1 Nitrospirota bacterium | reverse complement strand
AAGACCATGACTTTGCACTTCTCGAAGGCATCTACTGCGGATAGGGAAACAATGCAGGTTCCCTTCTGGTGCGATCTGCACGCTCACATGAAGGGGGAATTTCTGGTCGTGGAGACGAGGGGCGAGCTCGGCGGTGGCTGAGCAACGCACAGCTCACATAGTGGAAGTCTTGTCCTCAGGTAATTCAGTGAAATTCTCACACGATGAATAGAGAAATTACCCAGTCGCTTGTCATGCCGGGGTTGGACGGCAATCGCCAAGTCAGATGTAGAGATGTAGACAATCATGTCCCCCAGCAACATCAGATTTGAGCAACCTGGCACGAGGGGAGGAGAGCTCTTCCGGCGAAGGCGATCTCTATTCCAATTCGCGTTCAGGAAAGTCTATAGTTTAGGTCTTTGCTCTGCCAGGGTTGTCCTGGTGCTGAATAACTAAGGAGGTAGCTTATGGGGAGTCGGATGGTGTTTCAGGTGGGAGTGGGGGTGGCATTGATGCTTGGAGCCATCACCGCTGCAACAGCGGCGGACATGCCGAACAGCGAGAAGGACATGGTGCTCATTCCCAAGGGCGAGTTCACCATGGGTAGCAGTGAACATTCGGATGAAGCCATGCACCAGGTGGTGCTTGATGCCTATCTGATTGATAAGTTGGAAGTATCGAATGCACGCTACAAGGACTTTATGAAAGCTGCCGGTCACCCAGCACCGGCCTATTGGGACGACCCTCGGCTCAACAAGTCCAACCATCCGGTCGTCGGTGTGAGCTGGACTGATGCGAGCGCATTCTGCAAGTGGGACGGCAAACGACTTCCAACTGAAGCAGAGTGGGAGCGAGCAGCCAAAGGCCCACAAGGGGACAACCACTACCCATGGGGTCACATGCTTGATCCTAAGAAGGCCAACTACGGGCAGAACGTGGGCCGGACGACACCTGTCGATTCCTACCCGGAAGGTGCGAGCGGCTATGGTGTCTATAACATGGCTGGAAACGTGTTTGAATGGGTCGAGGATTGGTATGACCTCAAGTACTATAAGGAAAGCCCGGCCCTGAATCCCCGGGGCGCAGAGAAGGGTTACAATTTCGCCAATCAAGGACCGGTCCGGGTGCTACGCGGCGGCTCCTGGCTGGCCCCGGAAACCTCACTCCATACGAGCCACCGATTCTGGAATCAGCCTGACAATAACTCTTACGGCGTTGGCCTCGGCTTTCGTTGCGCAAAGTCGGTCCAGTCCGTATCCGACGACGCCGTGCAAACAGGCCGCGACGCATTCATTCAGGCACTAGTCGCAATGGGTGCCGAAAAGCATGCCGAGGCATTGACTGCTATTGAGAAGGCATTGGCCTCGGATCCCGGGAACCAGGAGTATCTTGCGACCCGTGACCTGATCAAGAAGAGCACGAAGAAGAAATAGTCGAACCGTGGGAGGGGGTATCGCCCCCTCCCCTGGCCCAAGTCGTGATGGGAGGTCTCAAGTGAATAAGTCTGAAACCACGGGTCCAAATACACCGACGGCCACACCGGCAGCAACTCCTGGGACCTCCCTCATCCTTCTCACTGGCGCGAGCGGGTACATTGGCGGCCGTCTTCTGCCGTCGTTGGAAAATCAGGGTTACCGCCTGCGCTGCATGGCCAGGCACCCAGAGATTCTTAAGCCGAAGGTCAGTCCATCAACGGAAGTTGTAGCGGGTGACATTCTTGATCGAGCGAGTCTCGACAACGCGTTCCGCGGGATCGACGTGGCCTACTACATGGTCCATTCCATGAGTTCGACTGGCTCATTTGAGGAGACGGACCGGCAGGGAGCCCGGAACTTCAGCGAAGCGGCGAAGGCAGCTGGTGTGAAGGGACTCATCTATGTGGGAGGCTTGGGCAGCGACGAAGAAGAACTCTCCGCACATTTGCGCAGTCGGCACGAGGTTGGAGAGATCTTGAGGCAGTCGGACATCCCCCTGTGTGAGTTTCGCGCCTCGGCCGTGATTGGTTCCGGTAGTGCCTCGTTTGAGCTGGTTCGAGCACTGGTAGAACGCTTGCCGATCATGCTCACACCGAGATGGGTCAAGGGGAAGGCGCAGCCAATCGGAATCGACGACTTGCTGGACTATCTGATTGAGGCGCTTCAGATTCCCTTCTCCAAATTCCGTATCTACGAAGTCGGCGGGGCAGACAGAGTCTCCTACGCAGATATGATGCGGGCATACGGGCGGCAACGTGGGCTTAAGCCTCTCATCATCCCAGTGCCGGTCCTCACCCCTTGGCTGTCTGCTCTCTGGCTGGGGTTGATTACGCCGCTCTACGCTCGTATCGGCCGAGCGATCATTGAGAGCATCGTCCACGTCACAGTGGTACGGGACAATGCTGCGCTGACAACCTTCTCTGTACGTCCGATGGGAATCGATGAGGCCATACGACGGGCCCTGGCCAATGAAGAGACGCATTTCGCGGCCACGCGCTGGTCCGACTCTCTCTCTTCTTCCGGCAAGCAGCGGTCGTGGGGAGGCGTCCGGTTCGGCACGCGCATCGTCGATTCACGGACGTTAACGGTTGAAGCGCCGCCTGACGTTGTCTTCAGATGTATTGAGAGGATTGGCGGTGACAATGGCTGGTATGCCTGCGACTTGTTGTGGCGGACGCGGGGCTTTATCGACCTCCTGCAAGGGGGTGCCGGCATGAGACGTGGCCGGCCTTCATCCCCGACCCTGCGCGTCGGCGACACCGTTGACTCATTTCGCGTTGAGACCATTGACCGAAATCGCCTCCTGCGGCTCAAGTCCGAGATGAATTTGCCCGGGCGGGCGTGGCTGGAATTTGAGGTGACGGAGACCGGCTCTTCAACGCAGATACGTCAGACGGCGATCTTTGATCCGGTGGGACTGAAAGGCCAACTGTACTGGTATTCCCTCTACGTGCCGCACGAGCTTGTATTCAATGGGATGTTGCGGGGAATCGCGCAAGCAGCGTTGCGAGAAATAAAGGAGCTCGATATGCCGCAAATACCAAATGGGCGGACGGCGACGCAGCACCGTCGCTGAACCGAACGTAACGAGAGAGTCGAGAGTACTTCCTATGGACTAACCAATTTGTGATGGAGGTCTGCAATGCATACAGCAAGAATCATTGTGATCGCGGCACTGGCAACCGCATTCACAACAGCGGACCCAGCAGTCCGTGCGGAGGAATCCTTGATCCCGAAGGACATGGTGTACATCGGCCAAGGACCTTCGATCATGGGACTCGACAAGGAAGAACCTATGGAACAGGCTAACACCCCTGCGAGAAATCGCATACCGAGGTATCACATACGCAACAGAACGCCTGCCCGCACATTGCTGGACGAAAGTCCGGCCCATATGGTGTTCCTCGATTCATACCTAATTGATAAGTACGAAGTCGCCAATAAGGATTATGGCGACTTCATGAGGACGAAAGGACACGGAGCGCCTGCGTATTGGGACGATCCCCGCCTCAATAGCCCGAAACAACCAGTGGTCGGCGTCAGCTGGTACGACGCTCGTGCCTATTGCGAGTATCGCGGCAAGAGGCTGCCGACGGAAGCGGAGTGGGAGAAGGCCGCCCGAGGGCCAGATGGCAATCTCTATCCCTGGGGCGACGACTTTGATCCGGCGAAAGTCAACTACGGAAAAACTCACGATGCTACCAAGCCGGTCGATTCCTATCCTGAGGGGGTCAGCTACTACGGCGTCCATCACATGGCCGGCAATGCGTTTGAATGGGTCTTGGACTGGTACGACCCTCGCTACTACAGCCGGCTCGAACCAATGGTCAATCCCACTGGACCGGAGAAACCCGTATGGATAGGTGGCACCGGAACCTATGTAGATCTTCTGACACTCGGAGAAAAACGAGTGATTCGAGGCGGATCCTGGGTCGCACCAGAGGGCTCAGTCAGGTCGACGCACCGATTCTGGAATCACCCTCTGAATAACAGCTACGGCGTGGGTCTGGGATTCCGCTGCGCGAAGACTGCCCCACCAGAAATCGATCAGCGAATCAAAGAGGCCGCCATCATGACCTATGTCGAAATGGGAAGAGAGCGCTTTGCGGAAGCTCAGCAGACCCTTGCTCCAGCACTGGCCCTTGACCCAAAGAATAGGGAGCTCCTAGATCTTCGACAATTGATCGAGCAATCGATGAAGCGACCGTGAAGAAAGATTTCACGGGACTTGTACATGGTTTGATCGTGACGGAGGCGCACCAATGATACTCAAGCAGATTCTTTATAGAGGAATTGTCCTCATCGCCCTACTCGGAGCCTCATCACTCCACGCAGGTCCCATCGATTCACTCGGACACGCGCATCAGGATAAGGCTCAATTGGTCCACGAGGCCAATCATGAAGTCGACCACGCATGGGAGGTCTACCACCGGGCAGCATTGGGAGGAACAGTGGCCTCGCCTGCTCTTCAGGCGGAAATCGAGCAGCACCTGCACGAAGCCAGAACTCTCGTGACCCAGGCGCAGGAAGCAGTTGACCGAGGAGACGAGCGCAAGGTTGAGGACCTCGTTAAGCAAGTGAGACTCCATACCACCCAAGCCATTGAGGGTAGTAAGGAGCAGAAGAAATGATCACTGGTCTGTGGCACAGATCTACTCAGTTCAATGGAATGACGATGGTATTTGTCACGGTCCTTGCGCTCATGCAGTCCGTCACCGTGGAAGCGTTGCCGGGAACGAAAGAGCCTGACCCGGTCCCGATGGTCACGATTCCAGCCGGAGAATTTCTGATGGGCAATCCAGAAGGAAAAGGCCGGGACGATGAGAGACCTCAGCGATCCGTATACCTCGATGAGTTCGCAATCGATCAAGTCGAAGTCACGAATGAACGGTATATGGCCTTTGTGAAATCCGTTGGCCATCGCACACCACCCAATCCCTATGGCACCGGGCCCCTCCAATCCATTAAGGGCATTGAGCAACTACCTGTGGTCCAGACCACTTGGTATGACGCCAAGTCCTATTGTAGTTGGGCGAAGAAACGGGTGCCGACGGAAGCAGAATGGGAGAAGGCAGCTCGCGGGACTGACGGCCGCCTCTATCCCTGGGGAAATGAACCGCCGACTGTGAAGCGGGCGAACTTTGATCGCGAGTGGGAGGATGAACGGACCTTGCACGCTGTCGGATCGCTTCCAGATGGAGATTCACCCTACGGAGTGAAGGATATGGCCGGAAACGTCAGGGAGTGGGTCTCCGATTGGTACGATGCGGAATACTATCAACATGCGCCCAATCGGAATCCACAAGGTCCTGACAAAAAGGGAGTGGTTCGGTCGATTCGTGGTGGTTCCTGGCATAGCCCAGAGTCCGATATCATCACATCGGCGCGCGGTCGTGGCGGGTTCGCCTTGCAGACTCATGGTACCGGCTTTCGCTGTGTCCGTGGTCCTGAGGCAGCCACCCAGCAGAAGTAACCGGGTGCGGTGAGGTACGAGGTCACACGATGGCTCCGACAAGATTCAGAGGACAGCCTAGTGGCTTAGCTGAGGT
>JANPKE010000071.1:0-4763 GCA_031425875.1 Nitrospirota bacterium | reverse complement strand
ATAAAGAGGTCCGCATCCCCGGCCGCGTTTCTTGCTTGACCTGTCCCTCCGATGTTCGGGTTTCCGCTCCCGACGGCCGCCCCTTGTAAGAGGTCCGTTTCTGCTGTCCGAAACCAGCCAGCATGGGTATCCATGAAGCTGTGGCTATACTGCACCATGACCCCGTCAAACGAGAAGCCTGTGTTGGCCCAATCAAAGTGGCCGAATAAGCTTTGGTCCCCGAAGACGAGATACTGACGACCGGCCTTCACCCCCAAACCTTGAATGCCGGCGAAATTACGGATCAACATATAACCGGCTCGTACGCCCAGTGAGCAGACGGGTCTTCCTCCCTGGCCTGGCGTAGAACCGCATGTATGGATA
Source organism: Nitrospirota bacterium (assembly GCA_031425875.1). Lineage (GTDB taxonomy): Bacteria > Nitrospirota > Nitrospiria > Nitrospirales > Nitrospiraceae > Nitrospira_D. The sequence continues at coordinate 4,400 of JANPKE010000071.1, read as the reverse complement.
ATCGGGTCTCCATTATTCCCCGCGCCTCCCGCGCCGACCGGCGTTCCGTTTCCACCCCAGGTACGAGAATCAATCAGCTCGAGGTAAAAATTGACATCCGGGGAGAGGTCGTAGCCGATACCCAGTCGGGTCATCTGCTGGACGAATTGATCATTTGCTTTACCGAGGAGGTTGTTTGGCGCAATGCCGGGCGCATTACATTGTCCAGCCGCTCCAATCCCGCCTCCAAAACAGACGTTGTTGCGGTATTCAGGCCGTACCCGAAGATCGGCGCGCATCCAGAGGTTGCGAAGGTCAAAGTTCCTACCAGTTTTTGGGTCAAACGGTTCGTAGGCTTCTTTTTGGGGGATACCGCGGCCGATCACGATTGGATTGGTGATCTTTTCGCCTGGTGGTAATTCGAAGGCACTTTGGGCTGGACTGCAAAAAGCAATGAGCCCGGCTGCCGCCATCATGGCCGTGAGGAGAACTGTCTGCCACTGTCCCTGTCGTAGCCCAGGAGTCGTGCTTAGGGTATCCATACTCTGAAAAAGAATTGAGTCGACTTGCGCAGGTCCTTCAGCACGAGGGGGAAAATAGAGGGGAATCTATATAGCCCGTGTCCTCTCCGTGAAATCACTGCATTGATCATGTGTGGTTATTTTATATCTGACCCAACTTGCTCACGGGTGCGGAGGCCTCCTCCGGAGGTGTCCCTGCAGCCGTAATTTCTTCTTCGGCTTCTTTTATGGAAGCTTGAAGGTCCTGTTCGACCATTTTGACTTCTTGCTGAATCATGTTCAGCTCTGGTTCTACAGACTTGCGAAGGTCCTCAGCTGTATCTTTAAAGCCCTTAATGGCTTTGCCGACTTGGCGACCGACTTCAGGGAGTTGTTTGGGACCAAATAGGAGAAAGGCAATCACCAGAATAATTAAGATCTCGCTGGCTCCTAATCCAAACATGAGTCACGGTAGTTAATGGTAATGCTGTTAATCGCTCGCTATCCCGCTGTTGAGCACGCTCAGGCGTATTATCCTTGTTTCGCCTGGCCCGGTTGCGCCGTTTGAGGAGCGGGCGATGGTGAGGCTTCTGATTGGGCACCGACCTGATTAGGTGTGGTGGCCTGCGGATGGACCTGCTGAGACTGTTCGGCCGGTGTGACGTCAATCGCATCGGCTTCATGCACCGACTTTTTGAAACCTTTGATGGCTTTTCCCAGGCCTTCTCCCAATTGGGGAAGTTTACCTGCGCCAAAAATGATCAAGACAATGATCAAAATCAGCATTAATTCCATCCATCCAAATGAACCGAACATCAGAACCTCAAAAGAAGGTATGAACTTGGACCTCGACAGCCGTGGCCCTAGGAATTCAGAGACTTTTCGTCTGCACCCGTCACTGCGAAGGCTATAGGAAGATTACAGGACAAGTCAAGAAGAAGCGAGCGATCGTGTGTGGTTAGAACGGTTGGATAATTCCTCCTCCAAGGACATGGTCGCCATCATAGAAGACGGCGGACTGGCCCGGACTGAGTGCCCGTTGGGGCACCTGGAACTGTATGCGGAGGCTTGAGGAGTTCAATGGCGACAGAATAGCGGGTGTCGGGGGTGTCGCGTAGCGGACTTTGACCTGAACTTCAGTGGATCTCTCCAATAAATGGGACGCAAAGAGGTTGAGGTCGCTCACCGTGCATTCGTGTCGGCGGAGGGATTCTTCTGGGCCGAGCACGACGGTATTGGTCGCCGGCCGTACCTGTTGAACATAGAGCCGTTGTCCTGTGGCAATACCAAGGCCCCGACGTTGACCAGGTGTGTAGAACGCAATTCCGTCGTGTTGGCCAAGCGGTTGTCCCATCTCATTGATAAAGAGGCCTGGTTGTTTGGCTTGGGGAAGCTCCTTTTCGATAAACGTACGGTAGTCTCCTTGGGTGACAAAACAGATCTCCTGACTTTCCTTCAGCTCGTCCGCTGGGAGCCCCAAGGCCTCCGCCTCTTTCCACACGTCAGGCTTTCTCAGGTGGCCCAGAGGGAAGAGAAGTTTGGGTAGCCAGTGAGGGTTAAGGCGGTAGAGAAAGTAGGTTTGATCCTTGCGATCATCGGTGGCCCGCGCCAGGACCGGAGTGCCCTGATAGTTTTGGAGACGTGCGTAATGGCCAGTCGCGACGTAATTGATGTTGCGTGCGGCGGCCAGATCTATGAGGCCCCGAAGCTTCACTCTCTCGTTACAGCGTACACAGGGATTGGGTGTTGTGCCAGTCGTATAGCCGTGAAGAAAATCGTCAATCACGCCTTTCTGAAAGGTGTCACGGGTATCGATGATTTCGTGAGAGATGTTGAGCAATTTGGCGACGTGCTTGGCGATGCCGACTTTGCAACAGCTTCGTTCTTGCCATTTTTTGGATGTTGCGACGGTTTCGTCCTCGTGTTCCCATACCTGGAGGGTAATGCCGTGCACCTCGTAGCCTTGGTGGACGAGCAATGAAGCTGCGACAGAGCTGTCAACTCCACCGCTCATACCGAGGAGGACGGTTGGACGAGTCATTGGACCGGTATTGTACTGGGAAGAGTTGGTAAAGGGCTAGAGGTCGACCACGCGAGTCTTGCCTCGATGGGACGCGAAATCCTGCACGTTCTTCGGTGACGGTTGGCCGTCATCGACCCATTTATGAGCTCCCATATCACACATGCCATGGAAGTGTGCGCCATCTTCGATTGAAATGCCCGGTGTACGAATGTCGCCGATGAGCACCCCAGGTTTAAGAATTTGAATTTTTGCCGTGGCTGTGACCGTTCCGTTGACCTTGCCGCTGGTCATGAGGGTGCCGGCGGAAAGGATGCCTTTGATCACCGCCTGCTCTCCAATAATAAGGGTCCCGGTGGTGTGGACTTCGCCTTCAACACGGCCGTCGATTCGAATGGTTCCATCAAAGTTGAGGATACCCTTGAAATCGACTCCCTTTCCGAGGAAGGTGAAATTGTCGCTGTCGCTGGTTTCCTGAGCGCTTTTGTCGCCTAGGGCCCACATCAGTTGTTCTTGCTCCTTGTGACAAATCCGAGGAGGTGCTGTCCTTCAGTGGGATTGGACAGGAGAGAGGGAGGCGTATTCGGTGAGAAGGAGCCTCCCCTCTGTGTGTCGTCTAGTGTATCACATGCTCTAGGCGGGAACCCTCCGGATAGCTGGTTCATTGGATGTCCCGACCGCATGCAGATGTGTTGTGTCACGTTGGGATGTGGAGGCGGCTTGTTCCATCTCCAAGGTGCCGTTGAAGAGGACCCCTTCTTCCATGGAGAGCATGGGTGTGGTGACTCCTCCGTTGATGATTGCGGGTGCTCGCAGCTTCATCTTGTCTCTGGCATGAATATCCCCTGTAATTTTCCCCTTACAGACGATCGTGCCGGCCGTTACTTTTGCTGTGATGACGGCTTCTTCTCCAACTAAGAGGATACCATCGGTATGGATTTCCCCCTCAAGAGTCCCATCAATCCGGACGGTTCCGTTATAGGTGATTGTGCCCTTAAACATGACGCCTTTTCCGACGAACGCGCTGACGTCTTGGCCGGGTTCGTGGCGCATAGGTTCAAGGCTCGATCCATTGCCTTCAATATCAACCTCGTCGGAACGCCTACCGTCTTGTTTGTCCTTCCACATACGCTCGCCTCCTCTCACGATTTGGGCTAGGGGGAATCCGGCTGAAGGGCGGAATCCTTATCGTTAAGGGATATATCGGTCGGTTCCACCGAGATATTTAGCGGCCATCTGAGTGAAAACGCAATGATAACCGTTTTGAGGGCGCGTTAGGGGTCCCAAGGCATGATGAATGTTAACTGAGCAGGGTCTCTACAACACCCTCAAGCTCGGCAGTGGAAAAATACTGAATGACGATCTTGCCCCCTTGGTTGTGAGGATGAATGCTCACCTTTGTGCCTAACCGTTTCTGTAACCTAGCTTCGAGGTCTGCCCATGGGGAACTATGAGGTGTTTTGTGCTGCCGCTTCTTTCCTGCTACGGTGGATTCCACGAGTTTTTCTGTTTCCCTGACAGACAGAGCTCCAGATGCCACCATTTTGCCAATCTTTAACTGGTCTTCGGGGGATGAAAGGCCGAGGAGGGCTTTCGCGTGACCCGTTGTGAGGGCTCCTTCTTGGACAAGCTCCTGGAGCTCAGGATGAAGATGGATCAGCCGAACGAAGTTCGCCACAGAAGAACGGTCACGACCGACCTTCGTGGCAATGGCGTCTTGCGTGAGACCGAATTCATTCATCATACGCGAATAGGCTCGCGCCGTCTCCATGGGATTCAAGTCTTCCCGTTGGAGATTCTCAACCAATGCCAGCAAGAGTGACTCTTGATCACTGCAATTACGAATGACGACGGGAATGGTCTCTAGACCAGCTTCTTTTGATGCGCGCCATCGGCGCTCT
>JANPKE010000070.1:0-2485 GCA_031425875.1 Nitrospirota bacterium | reverse complement strand
AATTTGGGTCACCTCAGATCTTGGGAAGGGAAGCACGTTCAGCTTCACTCTTCCCCTCCCCTAATCGAGGCACCAGGTCTGAAGCTTCGATAACTGGCACAAGCTCAGGCCACGTCCAGAACTGACGTGATCTCCGCCGGTATCATAGGGCGGCGAACAATTCACGATTTCCATTTCCATCAAGCGGTTTTATGTCAGCGATGATTTGAAGAACTTCAGCACTTCAAGCGGCCAGCGCGACGATTTAGCCCGGGGAGATCAACGCGTTAAGCGTTGTCCCCTCACAAATCAGATTGGCGCTTTATGCGGCCATCTTCCTGCGGAACTCAGTGTATGGGAAAACCCTCCGGATTCTTCGCCGGCCGTCGCGAGGATCGAATCAGTGATACGCCAATCAACATTATTCCGACCCACCAGGGACATTGATCGTTGGATGCCGCTGAGCGACTGGATGAAAGATCAGCTCCATTCACGGCCCAGTCTTGTCTGTCTGTTTGCTTGCCGAACGCTCTGCCGCCAGGCGGAGGACCAAAAGCTTCTGGTTTATTGGCTTTTTTGGAATCCGAGACCATGGCATGATCAGAAGGGACAATGCCCGCCCCGACGTTATTGGCATAGACTTGCGTAAATTCAGCGCCAAACAGCAGGATCTGGGCCGAGTAATAGACCCATATGAGTACGATCACAAGGGAGCCCGCGGTCCCGTATGCAGAGCCCACATCGGTCTTCCCGAGATATAGCCCGATCGCAAATTTGCCGATTGTAAAGAGTAGCGCAGTCAGGGCCGCCCCTACCCACACATCACGCCACGTTACCTGGGCATCGGGAAGCACCTTGAACATTAAGGCAAACAATCCGGTGATCACTGCAAGTGAAATGAGGAGCTCCGATATTTGCAGTACAAACTCAGGAGCTGGAAGCCACCCCCCAAACCATTTCCCGAATGCTGCCAAAGCGGCGCTCAGCGCGAGAGACACAAGAAGCAAGAATCCGGTTCCCAGGAGGGCCGCGACAGATAGGAATCGATCACGGATGAGTCCCCACAGACCTCGCCCATCTTTGGGCTCCACTCCCCAAATCGAGTTTAAAGAGTCTTGGAGTTGGGCAAACACCGCTGAGGCGCCGAGAAGTAACGTCCCCCCGGCTAAAACGGTCGCAACGATCCCTGTCGAGGGTTCACTCGCCCGTTGAATCATCTCCTTGATGGCCTCCGCGCTTTGCTGGCCCACCAAACCTGCAATCTGCTCTACGATGTAGCCTTGCCCGACCTCACGGCCAAATATGAGCCCGATTATCGCAATGATAACGACGAGGAGTGGCACCAACGAGAGGACGGTATAATAGGCCAGCGCCGCGCCATGACGCGGGACCTTATCCTTGCTCCATTCGGTAAAGGTGTCCTTAAGAATCTTCCAGAGTTGAGCTGGTTGCAGCAGGCTTTTCCACGACTGGGTCATGGCGTTTTGTCTCCTCCTTCATTCGTAATCTCTCTTGATTAAGAATGCCGAACTCTCCTAATCCCACTATGAGAACATCTCATGAGATCATGTGAGCAGCACCTGGGGTAAGCCCTGAAGCGACACACACGCCATATTGTCGCCTTAACAACCATACAAATACGCGAAGCCAGGGGGTCTTCCCAGTTCTTCGCCGCCGCACGGCCCATCAGACTATGACATACCTGTATGGAGACCCAGGTCATGTTAAACCCGCTCATGCCAAAATGGTTGCGATGGATCGTTATTCCGCTTGGTCTTCTCATGGTGATAGCCCTTACGTTTTCGTTGATCGATGAGCCTTTACGGCGCTATACAGAGCGCGAGATTAACCACCGCTTACCGGCCTATACCGTCCATCTTGGCGCTCTTGACCTGCATCCGATGAATCTCTCCTTGGACCTCGAAGAGGTCATCGTACAGCAAAACGATCACCCCGACCCGCCGATCGCCACCGTTTCGAAGATGCATGGCAGCTTCCAATGGAGCGCCCTCTTATCCGGCCGCTTCGTGACCGATCTGTCGATCGAGCATCCGGTGATTCACTTCACCCGTCCGCAGGCATCGAAGGAACTGGAGGCCTCACCGGTACAGAAACAGACCTGGCAGGAACTGCTCTTTGCCATGCATGATGTCCAGCTCAACGACCTCCGCATTACGAATGGCGACGTAACCTATCGTGAAACTACGACCTCTACTCCACTCCATCTTAGAGTGCTCAATATTCACGCCGAAAACATCCGAAATGTGCGCTCGGCACCCTCGCAATATCCCTCACACCTCCAAATCGAGATGGAGGTCTTCGACAAAGGACGCTTGCATCTAGACGGCTACGCCGATTTTTTTGCGGAACCCTCCCTAGCTGTCAATGCCGACGCCACCTTGATCGACATCACACTCGCGGACTTATTACCACTCACGGCCCCACGCCAAGTCCATCTGTCGCAGGGGATTCTGTCCGCAGAAGGTCATGTCGAGTATGCGCCAAC
>JANPKE010000069.1:0-6729 GCA_031425875.1 Nitrospirota bacterium | reverse complement strand
AAATTCTTAAACTGACTGTAGGGGAGCTCTTCGACCTTATTCAGGGCAAGGATGAAATCATGTACGAGCACCACGGCCATGATGGCGAGGAGCACGTACCAAATGGAAAAGGAGGTTGTTTTATTCATCGTTCTCGCTCCTTTTCAAGAATACGGGGGTCGCGACCTGAGAGCCGCTAAAACATGAAGTAGGCCCCAAGCCCTATTGATTCGATCTTCTGGTTGATCGCAAACAGCCCATAGGGATTATAACCGTGGAAATACGTCGCCATGATCCGAAACCGTCGGAAAGAGCCCGTTCGTGACCATTCGAACCCGCCAAGCACATTGGTGTCAATGATCCAATCGTGCGCCTGTATCGACTTAAAATCAGCCGACAGCACGGGTGTCACGACCAGCCGATCAAGGAACGACCCCAAGATCCGTGTATGCATCGACGGTGCCCGTGCTTCAAATCCCCACTGGATCTTCCCGCGGTCGAACGTGGCCGGTTCGCGATGCACGAGATACCCGCCTCCTCCATAGAGGCGCAGCCATCGGTATTCATAGGAAAGAATCGCGTCCACTTCCTCAAGAATAAACGTAATCGCCTTGAACCCTGGGTTGGCCCCCAAAAATTCGTCGCCGATGTGGCTGCTTTGATGATAAAAACGCAATCGTGCGGACCAATTTCCCGAGCGCCACGTAATGGGGATGCCGACATTGAAGTCCGTGTTGATCAGTTGGGCATTCTTTTCATCCAAGTCGAATTGAGCAAACATTCCGGTGAGCAGGCTGATCTGCCATCCATTGCATCCTTCCCGCCTCGTATAAAAGCCGAAGTTTTCTCCAATCGCCACGGACCCGATGTTGGAGGTCGTGCGATCCGCACGCGATCGTGTTGCTCGCCAGGTCGCAAAGAACTGTGGCTGCTTGGGGTCCGCCAACAGGGGACGGAAGACGTCGTCGGAAGGAAAGGCCTCTCCAACGGTTTCACCAACGGTTTTCTCATAGGTTTGCCCATACCGACAATCGAGCGGTATTTTTGGAATCACCTCATCCGGCTTCTTGTCATCCGTATCGCCCGCATAGGCTTGTCCTGCCAGGAGAACCATAAGAGACAGTATTCCACCTATCCACCGATCGTAAGACACTCCCCCGCCCATCTCTCTCCTCCCCTCTGACGCGCTTGAATGATTCCACTTGGACGCCGTTCACAGCCTCTTTCGATAACACACTTATGAGAGGAAATTCACGTGGTTTTCGGAAAGAGATGGAGGGAGTTGAGCCACGGCGGTGTTGCGTATTCTAAAGTGGCACTTCCTTTTCCTCACAATGATGGCTGTCGTGCCAGCCTAATCGGGCCGCCTCGAGCACCGTCGCCGCTTTGCTGCGATATCATGCGTCCTACGCGCACACCTCACCATGGCGCTTGTCAGGCGGGCGCAGGTTCACATCGCCGCTAGACCCAGTTTTCAAGTCTGAGGCCAGGGACGCGACGAAACTCACGCAAATTGTTCGTGACAAGCCGCACGCCCAGGCTCAGGGCATGGGCGGCGATGAGCAGATCCATCGAGCCAATGGGTGATCCGATCGTTTCAAGCCGTGCGCGTAAGCGACCGTAGGACAGGGCGGCATCGTGGTCAAACGAAGCCAGGTTCAGCGGAGCGAGAAACTGCTCCAGGGCCAGGCGGTTCTTCGCCATATGCCGGCTCTTGTTCACCCCGAAGGCCAACTCGGCGACCGTGATGCTGGACACGCCGATCGCCCCGACTGGATGGGACAGGAATCGCTCAATGACGGTTGGCGGTTGCTGCTTGATGAGATAGATGCAGATGTTGGTATCCAGCATCACCTTCATGCGAAGGGCCGGCGGCGTTTCTGCAGAGGTGGCTGCACACGTCCGTCTTCCATGAAATCGGATGTGAACATCGTCAGGCTTTCCGTGAGCGGCTGCCAGGTCCGCTTTGGTGGGCGAATGATGAGAGTATTGCCGCGCCGTTGGATTTCGACTTCATCGCCCTCCAGCTGAAAGTCACGAGGGATTCGGACTGCCTGACTATTTCCGCTCATGAACAGCTTGGTCTTCTTTGTAATGGTCATAACGGCCTCTCGTAGCCAAATGGCGATGTATACACGTCATGATATACATATGATGGCAGACCGTCAATGGCAATGAGGCGGGCCTCAACAAACATCCCTCAATGCGACCACCGACGGAGTCTCGACTGGTTTATGTGCGTGCGCCCCGCCTCGCCGTCCGGTTCCCACTCCACTTCCACTGGCGGATCTCCGGCATGTCCTCGCCATGTTCGGCGATATATTGTTTGTGTTCGATGCGCTTGTCGCGGAGGGCCTGCTTGAGATAGTCGGCCCGCGAGCCGCGTAGTGGGACCCGGTCGATGATATCAGCGACCAGATGAAACCTGTCGAGATCGTTCATCACCACCATATCGAATGGAGTCGACGTGGTCCCTTCTTCTTTGTACCCGCGCACGTGCAGGTTCTTGTGATTCGTCCGTCGGTAGGTGAGCCGGTGAATCAGCCACGGGTAGCCGTGGAACGCGAAGATGACCGGCTTGTCTGTCGTGAACAAGGCATCGAAGTCCTTGTCGGACAATCCGTTCGGATGTTCAGCGGATGGTTGCAGCTTCATGAGATCCACCACATTGACCACTCGCACTTTCACATCCGGCAAGTACCCCCGCAACAAGGAGACGGCCGCCAACGTTTCCAACGTCGGTACATCGCCGCAACAGGCCATGACCACATCCGGCTCACTATTCCGATCGTTACTTGCCCATTCCCAAATGCCGATGCCGGCTGTGCAATGCTTCACCGCAGCATCCATGTCGAGCCATTGCGGCGCCGACTGCTTGCCCGCCACGATGACGTTCACATGGTTGCGACTGCGCAGACAATGGTCGGTAACAGACAGCAGCGTATTGGCATCGGGTGGCAGATAGACCCGGATCACCTCGGCTTTCTTGTTGACCACGTGATCGATAAACCCAGGATCTTGATGGCTGAAGCCATTGTGATCCTGCCGCCAGACATGGGAGGACAACAAATAATTCAGCGAGGCAATCGGTCGTCGCCACGGGATATGGTTGCAGACCTTGAGCCACTTGGCATGTTGGTTGAACATGGAATCGATGATGTGGATGAACGCTTCGTAACAGGAAAAGAAGCCATGTCGGCCGGTCAAGAGATAGCCTTCCAGCCACCCCTGGCACTGGTGCTCACTGAGCATCTCCATGACCCGACCGTCCGGTGCCAGGTGATCATCGTAGGGCTGGCGTTCTGCCATCCAGGCACGGTTGGTGACGTCCAAGACATCTTGCCAACGGTTGGAATTGTTCTCATCTGGACTGAAGAGGCGGAAGTTCCGGTGCTCCAGATTGATCTTCATCGTGTCCCGCAGAAACGCTCCCATGATGCGGGTCGCCCCGGCTTCGACCGCACCAGGCTGTTTCACCGCAACGGCGTATCGACGAAAATCCGGCAGTCGTAAGTCTTTCAACAGCAGCCCACCGTTTGCGTGAGGATTTGCGCTCATGCGCCGATCACCCTTGGGCGCCAGTTCGGCGAGTTTGGGCTTGAATCCTCCTGTTGTGTCAAACAACTTCTCCGGCTTGTAACTCTTCATCCACAGTTCAAGAATCTTGACATGTGCCGGTTTGTCCATATCACCCATTGGAACTTGATGGGACCGCCAATAATCCTCGGTCCGCTTGCCATCAATCTGTGGTGGGCAGGTCCAACCTTTGGGCGTGCGCAGCACAATCATGGGCCAGCGTGGGCGCTTGTTGGCACCCTCCTTGCGTGAGGCGGCTTTGATCTGCTGTATATCTTGCATAACAGCATCAAGCGTCGAAGCCATCAGTCGGTGCATCTTCGACGGATCGTGGCCCTCGACGAAATACGGACTGTAGCCGTAGCCGCGGAACAGATGATCCAGCTCGTCACGACTGATGCGGGCCAAGACCGTTGGGCTCGCAATCTTATAGCCGTTCAGATGGAGAATCGGCAGAACGACCCCGTCAGTGACGGGGTTGAGAAATTTATTGGAATGCCAGCTAGTCGCCAGCGGACCGGTTTCCGCTTCCCCATCGCCCACTACACAGGCCGCGATCAGATCCGGATTGTCGAACACCGCCCCGTAGGCATGGGAAAGGGAATAGCCCAACTCGCCGCCTTCATGAAGGGAACCAGGCGTTTCCGGCGCTACGTGGCTAGGAATGCCACCGGGAAACGAAAACTGCTTGAACAACCGCTTCATGCCCTGTTCATCCTGCGAGATGTTTGGATAGACCTCGCTATAGGTCCCTTCGAGGTAGGCATTGGCGACAAGCCCTGGTCCGCCGTGGCCGGGACCGGCGATATAGATCATGTTGAGGTCGTGTTGTGTGATGATCCGGTTCAGATGCACATAGATGAAATTCAACCCGGGAGTCGTCCCCCAATGCCCAAGCAAGCGAGGCTTGATGTGACCACGCGTCAGCGGCTTCCTCAACAGCGGGTTGTCATACAGATAGATCTGACCGACGGACAGATAGTTGGCCGCCCGCCAATAGGCATCGATCAGCGCCAATTCATTTTTAGCTAACGGTGACGTCATGATTATCACTCCATCTCGGCAAAGCCGTTCAAGGTAAATAGCAAAACGTAGGACTGCTGAGGGCTCTTCTTCCGAAACCTTTCACGTTTAACGATTCACATCTCGCGGATCACCGGACTGCCCTTTCCGTACACATTCGAGCGTGACGCGAGCGATCTCAACTTCTTCATCGACACCTGCCACATAGCAAGCCAACGGTGCCCCTTCCTCGCTGATCTGTGTTGCGTCGCCGGAAGCGATATCCCTTGCCGCCTCGTTACGCATGGGATCGAGACGAAGCCCGCACCAGTCCATCCTCTCACAGATCCTCGCACGGATGGCCGGTGCATGCTCACCGATGCCTCCGCCAAACACCAGCGCATCAGCCCCTCCCAGCACGGCCAGGTATGAACCGATGTACTTGCGCGCGCGATAACAAAACAGGTTCAGCGCCAGCGCAGCGAGTGAGTCCGGCTTGTCTTCCGCTACATTCAGAAGTTCACGCATGTCGCCCGACAGGCCAGACACGCCCAGAAGACCAGAGCGCTCGTTCAAGAGACATTCGACCTCATCGACCGACAGACCTTTCCGTCGCATAAGATGCCCGACGACTGCTGCATCCAGATCGCCCGATCTGGTTCCCATCACCAAACCTTCGAGCGGCGTAAATCCCATGGACGTATCAACCGATCGGCCTTGATCGATTGCGGTCGCAGAGCACCCGTTACCGAGCTGCAGGGTAATGAGGCGTAGACTGGCCAGTGGACGATTGACGGCTGCGGCACAGGTGCCAGCCATCGACGCATGGGCGATGCCATGAAACCCATACCGGCGGATGCCGTGCTTTTTTGCCAGATCCTGATCGATTGCGTAGGAGGTGGCCACGAGCGGCATCGACCTGTGGAAGGCCGTATCGAAGACGGCGACCATCGGGATGTGCGATCCCAGCACAGCACGAGCGCCCTCAATCCCGGCGATCGAGCCAGGATTGTGGAGTGGCGCGAGTTCGACCAAACGGTCGATCGCGGCCATCACGTCGTCGTTGATCACAACCGGCTCTCGAAACTGCTCGCCACCATGCACCACTCGATGCCCGACCGCGTGAATGCTGGGATCGCGTCCTTCCAGCTTGCTCGACTGCTCCAGCATCTGCATCAAACGCTGAACCGCCTCGGCATGGGTCGAGACATTCTCAATAGTCTTGGCAACTGTTTTCCCGTCGCAACTGAGCAATAGCTTCGCCGTAGGCCCGATTGCTTCGACTGATCCCTCATAGCGGATGCTCGGATGCCGATGGGCTGCCGCCTCAGCAGAGTTGTCGAACTCGACGACCTTGAACTTCAAGGAGGAGCTTCCACTATTGACCGCCAACACATTCATAATCTTCGTCGCACCAGCTTGATTGATTCCATGATGAAGAATGGCAGCAAACCCAGGGCACCCATCAACGCCCAGTCTTCGATCGGCAACGGCGCAACCTTGAAGATCGGCGCAGCCGCTGGAATCGTGAGCACCGCGACCTGCACAGCCAGCGAGAGGGGGAAGGCCCACACCAGCGGACGGTTCGTCCAAACGCCCAACTGGAAGAGCGATAACCGTTCGCTCCGACAGTTGAAGACATGTACCAGTTGGGCCACCACCAGCACCGTAAAGGCCACCGTCCTGGCTTGATCGAGCTCCTGATGCAGCCCATAGAGGCTATAACTGAACGCGCCTAATGTAATCAATCCCAGCATCAACCCTTCTCCGCCGATCGCCAGTAATCGTCCACCGTCCAGCAACCGAGCCTCCGGCCGACGAGGCGGACGGGTCATCAGATCAGGCGCCTTAGGGTCAACCGCCAGAGCCAAGGCAGGGATGCCGTCCGTCACGAGATTCATCCAGAGAATCTGAATCGGCAGGAGCGGCAGGGGCAGACCCAGCAGCGCCGCAAACAGCATGACCAGCACTTCGCTCAGATTGCACGACAGGAGGAAATGGACGGCCTTCCGGATGTTGTCGAAGACCCCCCGGCCTTCTTCCACCGCTGCCGCGATGGAGGCGAAATTGTCGTCCGTAACCACCATGTCGGCAGCCTCTTTCGTCACATCAGTTCCCGTGATCCCCATCGCGATGCCGATATCCGCTGCCTTGATCGCAGGCGCATCGTTC
>JANPKE010000068.1:0-3116 GCA_031425875.1 Nitrospirota bacterium | reverse complement strand
GGCTCGGAGTTCGTCGAAATGTTCGTCGGGGTCGGGGCGGCCCGGGTCCGTGATCTTTTCGATCAGGCCAAGCTCAAAGCCCCCTGCATTATTTTTATCGATGAATTGGATGCGCTCGGAAAAGCCCGTGGCGCGGGGCCCATGGGGCATGAGGAGCGGGAGCAAACGCTTAATCAGCTGCTGGTCGAGATGGACGGCTTTGATCCTCGCATCGGCGTCATTCTCATGGCCGCGACTAATCGCCCGGAGATTCTTGATCCTGCGTTGCTGCGGGCCGGCCGGTTCGATCGTCATGTGGTGGTGGACCGCCCGGACAAGATCGGTCGCCTCGCCATTCTTCGGGTGCATGCCAAACAGGTCACGCTCGGTCCCGACGCGGATCTTGAAAACATCGCCGCGATGACGCCCGGGTTCTCCGGAGCAGATTTGGCCAACATCATTAATGAAGCGGCGTTGCTGGCGGTGCGGCGCGGCAAGGATCAGGTTGGTTTTTCAGAATTACAGGAGGCGGTCGAGCGAGTCATTGCCGGCTTGGAGAAGAAGAATCGCGTCCTGAATAAGATGGAGAAGGAGCGGGTGGCCTACCATGAGACGGGCCATGCCCTCGTCGCCATGTCCTTGCCGGGAATGGATCAGGTACAGAAGATCTCGATCATTCCGCGCGGCGTGGCGGCCCTCGGCTATACATTACAACTTCCGACCGAAGACAGGTTTCTGATGACGAAATCGGAATTAGAGAATAAGGTTGCCGTGTTACTCGGCGGGCGGATCGCCGAAGAAACGATCTTCGGGGAAGCCTCCACGGGGGCCCAGAATGATCTGGTTAAGGCCACCGACATTGCAAAAAGCATGGTGAAGGCTTATGGAATGAGCGAGAAGCTCGGTACTATCACCTTGGAGCGAGAACGACAGCCTCAATTCCTTCAACTTCCGGTTGCGTCGGAACGAGGCGATTATTCCGAAGAGACTGCGCGTGAAATCGATTGTGAAGTGCGGCGGATCATTGATGAGCAGTACGGACGGGTGATGCGATTACTGGAGGAGAACAAAGCCGCTCTGCAACAGGGGGCCAAACTGTTGTTGGATCGCGAGGTGATCACAGGGGCTGAGCTGAAAACGATTATGGAGAAGTCGTGAGCGGACGTGATGGTCTTCTTGTGGGTTTCAGGCAACGGTCGTCATGAAGCGTTATGTGTGATGGCGTGACGAGTCGAAGCGACTGACGGAGTGAAGCCGGTGGAACAACAGGCAACTATCTCTGTCGAGGATAATGTGATTCGCTGCCGGGGGTCTTGGACTCTTCCAAATTTGTCTCAGCTGGAGCGCAGAGGCCGAGCGCTTCGATGGCCTGAGAGCCCCACTGTCCTCTACGACGCCGGCGAAGTCACTGCAATGGATACGGGTGGCGCGCTCATACTGCAGCGCTGCATCGATGGTGTGCGGCGCAAGGGGCAGCAGACTGCACTCCAAGGGTTAAAACCTGAATTCGGCGAGTTGCTCAGGAAAATAAAAGTTGAGTGGTCTCGACCCGAGGGAGAGGTCGCGCTCAGCGGTATGAGGTGGATGGAGAGTCTCACGAGTATCGTGCAGTCTCGGCAGGTCTCTACGATTCGCGCACTCGCATTTGTCGGAGAAAGCACCATCGCATTCGGCCGAGCGCTGATACGGCCACGTTCCATACGATGGCGGGCACTCTTGCGAATCGTGGAATTGGATGGTGTGCGGGCCTTGCCGATCACCGGTCTGCTGACGTTTCTGGTCGGTGTTGTGATTGCCTATCAGGGCGCAGAACAACTCCGTAAGTTTGGGACAAACATTTTCATTGTGGATCTTGTCGGCATCTCGCTGTTGCGTGAAATCGCGCCGTTGATCGTGGCGATCCTCATCGCCGGGCGTTCCGGGTCAGCCTATGCGGCGGAGATCGGTACGATGAAAGTGACCGAAGAATTGGATGCGGTGCGGACACTGGGTATTTCACCCATGAACTTGCTTGTGCTGCCGCGAGCATTTGCCCTGGTTATCGCTCTTCCATTGTTAACGGTGTACGCGGATGCCGTAGGCGTATTCGGCGGCATGCTCATCGCCTTGGGAGAGCTCAATGTGAGTTTCGCCGAATTTCTGGCTCGATTCGAGGAAGCCGTTCCTGTGCGCCACTTGCTCATTGGGTTGGGGAAGGCACCATTCTTTGCGGCGATCATCGCCTTGGTGGGTTGTTATCAAGGGTTTCAGATCAGAGGTGGCGTCGACGACGTCGGTCGACATACCACCATCAGTGTCGTGCAAGGAATTTTTCTCGTCATCGTGTTCGATGCGATCTGCAGTATCCTGCTCAATTGGTGGGATTTATAACCGGTATGCGACAATCAGCCAGGGGTGGTCACTGATGCCGTCGGCTACGAATATGGCGGCCACGGTGATTGATGTGAGCCACGTGGTCACAAAGTTTGGCCATGCGGTTGTGCATGAGGACGTCAGTCTATCCATCCAACGGGGCGAAATTTTCGCGATTGCCGGTGGCAACGGGTGCGGCAAGACAACGCTATTACGTGAGATCATCGGTCTGATCACACCCTCAGCCGGAATGATTCGAATTCTTGGGGTAGACAGTCGGCAGCTGGAAGAAGGCAATGGCCGACCGATTCATCGGCGGTTCGGTGTGATGTTCCAGCATGGCGCGTTGTTCAGCTCGTTTACGCTGGCGGAGAATGTTGCCGTGCCGCTGCGCGAGCATACGACGCTGAGTGAGGCCCTGATCCGTGATATTGTCGCTGCCAAGATTGCCATGGTGGGATTACCGGCGGAGAGCGCTGTGAAGTATCCGAACGAACTCAGCGGAGGGATGCGGAGACGGGCCGCGCTCGCTCGAGCGATTGTGATGGACCCGGAGCTGTTGTTTCTCGACGAACCGACGGCAGGGCTCGACCCGATCATCGCGGCTGGGTTCGACGATCTTGTGCTCTCACTGAAGAGTCTCCTGGGACTGACGGTGGTGATGGTGACACATGATCTGGATTCACTGTGGCGGATCGCCAATCGTGTGGCAGTACTCGGTCGTGGAAAGGTGTTAGGCATCGGAACCATGCAGGAGTTGTCCCGATCAGATGATCCCGTTATCC
>JANPKE010000067.1:0-13262 GCA_031425875.1 Nitrospirota bacterium | reverse complement strand
GTGTCTTTGGTTGTCACGATGTCCCAGATGATTTCCGAGTCCAGGATGAGATACTGATCCCAATCGCAGCAACAGCAGGGTCGCATCTTGTATTGTCCATTGTGAGAGTCACGACCAGGAACCGATTCTCTCACCCTTTATACGTACCACCACTGTGGTGAATTTTGTGTCAAAACCCTGCGGGAATGGACGGAAAGAGACGGGAACGAATAGAATCAATAGAATAGGCTAAGCTCTCAATATTGCAGCGAATAGTGGGGAAACCGTTGCAATAGCGAGCACTTGTCAAAACCTCTTCGTTCGAGCTTTTAAGGCGAGGGTCCCGGGTTCGAGCCCCGGCCGGCTCACCAGATACAACGATCTCCACGGTGTTATTAAGAGGTGCTCGTACATTATTAAGCGTTGACCATCTATCTATTAATAGACTATTCTCCTATTCAGAATTGCTGAATAGGGAACCAACCTGTGAATCGTGGCCTGACTGGTCGATATGAGAATTCCCAAGTTGGAGGAGAGCAGGTACGAGCCTTCATCCCGAGCCCGCTCCCTCCCATACCGCCTCTCGATCTAACAGGTACGCGCCAGATTCTTCTCGAACACGCTCTGTTGGCCTTGGGACGTCTGGACAGCGTGTCCACATTACTGCCCGATCCGCATCTCTTTCTCTATTCCTATGTTCGGAAAGAAGCCCTGTTGTCTTCCCAGATCGAAGGAACTCAATCGTCGTTGTCCGACCTACTTCTATTCGAACTGGAGGAAGCTCCGGGGGTGCCCCAAGACGAAGTGACGGACGTCTCCAATTATGTTGCGGCATTGGAGTATGGGCTTGAGCGATTGCGTGAGGGGTTTCCGCTTTCCAATCGGCTGATCCGCGAGGTTCATGCGCACCTGCTTTCGCGCGGCCGAGGGAGTGACAAGCTACCCGGAGAGTTTCGTCGATCACAGAACTGGATTGGTGGAACCCGGCCTGGGAACGCCCATTTCGTCCCACCACCACACCAAATCGTGGAAGATTGCATGGGACAACTGGAGCAGTTTCTTCACGATGAAACCATCCCGTTACCCATGCTCGTCAAGGCTGCTCTTGCACATGTTCAGTTCGAAACGGTTCATCCCTTTCTGGACGGCAACGGCCGTGTCGGGCGGCTGCTTATCACCCTCCTCCTGTGCCGTGCCGGAGTTCTCACGCAGCCGCTTCTCTACCTAAGCCTGTATATTAAACAAAACCGGTCCGCGTACTATGGACTACTTGATCAAGTGCGAATGGATGGAAATTGGGAGGCATGGATCGATTTCTTCTTAGAGGGTGTGCGGACGACCGCACGAGGAGCCGTCACAACGGCAAAGCGTTTCGTGGAATTATTTAGCACCGATGAGGCAAAGATTCAGACTAGAGGTCGAGCTGCTGGGTCGGCGCTTCGTGTCCACGCAGCTCTTCGCGAGCGCCCGATCCTTTCACTTTCGAACATTTGCCGACGCACAGGTCTTTCCTTCCCGGCGGCTACAAACGGCATGGCATTGCTTGAAAAACTGGGGACTGTTCGAGAACTCACCGGTCGACACCGGAACAGACTGTTTGCATATGACCGCTATATTCAGATCCTCAGCGAGGGTACAGAACCCTTGTGAACCTGTTTCGGTTTCTCTCCCCGTCACAGTTACTGATACATCGGACCCACCGTTCTCCTTATCCATAGCTACTATCGCAGGCTGATGGATCCCTTCTAAACAGGGTCCTGGGTTCGAGTCCCAGCCGGCTCACCATAAAATCAGTCCCTGCCGAGAGTTCTCCTCCCGCATGATCGCTCGTTCCAGCTACACTGGCACGTCCCCAGTGCTTGGCCCACTCTGGTCCGCGGGTTCCGGCCTCGCCTCCTGTTTCCTCCATGACCCGTGCGATGCCTCTGCTCTTCCCGTGCGAGAGTCCCCTTCATTTCACAGGGAGGAAACACCATGGCGACCAATCACTTATCCAAACGACCGGCGACGACGTTGCGATGTGGCAACATTAGGGCCACGATCTGGAAGAATGTGAGCGAGAAGGGCCCGTTCTTCGCCACGACCTTTTCGCGGCCATTCAAGGATGGAGGCGCTCATGAATGTCGCGTTTGAGGCAAAGGAGTGGATGACCGCTCACATGCTGAAGCGCTGAGGCGCTTCATTGGGAAGCCTCCGGCCCTCCGGGGGCTTCCCTTCACACGGGATACTATGAGACAGCGGATAATTGATAGAGTGAAAATCGCGGGACTCAGAAACGGAGTATCCCGTTATCAGGTAGTCACGAGTGCTTCCCTGCGTTGCTCGATATGCTTCCTGACCCTCACCGGCAATGCTTGTTCGGCAAGCCGCAGCTCGTAGGTCTTCTGCAGGTTCATCCAAAATTCAGCTGTGGTGTTGAAAAATGCCGCTAGGCGAACCGCAGTATCTCCCGTGATACCACGCTGCCCTTTGATAATCGCAGTAATCCGATTCGCCGGCACTTCGAGGGCTTTCGCCAGTGTATTGGCGTTAATCGGCGGATCTGATGGCTTCATGAACTCTTCCAGTAAAATTTCTCCTGGATGAACTGGCCGCATGCCATTCTTAATCATGGTCTTCTCTCCTTCAGTGATAATCGGTGATCTCGACGTCATGGGGTCCGTCAGTCGTCCAAATAAAGCAGATCCGCCACTGATCATTGATCCTGATACTGTGTTGTCCGGCCCGATCGCCTTTCAATCTTTCCAGTCGGTTGCCTGCCGGTGAGAGGAGGTCTTTCAGGTCCGTCGCGTTGTCGAGCATCGTGAGTTTCCGCTCAGCGACTTTCCTGAAGCCGGAACACTCCTTCACCATCTCGCCGGCGAAGAACTGTTGCGTCTTCTTGTCACGAAACCCTCGAATCACGATATCCAACCTATCACAGTTGTACGCTTTACGTACAGCGTATGTGCAAAATGTGTGCTAACAATCTGTAAGCAGACCGAATTCCTCAGAATCAATCGAATCAGTAGAAACCGCTTAAGTCATTGCGCCTGCATGAGATGGCGGCCAAGGCGAAAGAGATTCTGTGTCAGTCCATGAAGCGTGAGAAATCGTTGAGCCTGCTGTCCTGATGCAAAGCCGCGCATGTGATATTCTTGTTGGCGCGTCGGCTGATGTGAGACTTCCACTCGGTTATTGGCGTAGATGGTATTGATATGCGCAACCGTCGGCATGACCTCTCGGTGAGCCGCGTCATAGCTTTTCAATTTGTCCGTGAAGAGCCAGCGAGGTTCACCGCCTTGGCCTTTGATCAAGCGGCGAAAGAAGCGGATGGCGGCTTGTTTATTGCGTCGCCGCTGCACAAGGATATCAATGGAGTCGCCATCTTGATCAACCGCCCGCCAGAGGTACTGATGTTCGCCTTGAATGGTGATGACGGCTTCATCGATGTGCCACGCATCACCCAAGCGGCCTTGGAACTCCTTGAGTGTGCGCGCCTAGGCCGGACCAAACTTCAAACACCATTGTCGGACACTTTCATACGTGACGAGAATGCCGCGTTCAGCCAGGAGCTCTTCGACTTCACGAAAGCGGAGACAGAAGCGATGATAGAGCCACACGGCGTGGCTGATGATTTCAGAAGGGAAACGGTGGCGTTGGTAGCTGGCCTTTTTGGTGTTCAGCGCGCCATTCTGCCAAAGGCGGGTTAAGTTGACAATACCGAATCGGCTTGCCCACACGTGAAATTTGCGACAGAACCCAATTCCACAAGGAGGTTCACGTATGAATCGAGCAAAGACCATCACATTTTGGGTGGTGCTGATGCTGGTGATGGGGCTGATAGAGGCTGGAGCAGGGCCCATTTTTGCTGAACCATACCAGGTGATCGATGTCAAGGACGGAGGCACCATTGCCGGAATTGCGGTATGGCAGGGCGAGGTCCCTAAACTCCAGCCAATTGAAAATGAAGCAGACACGAACGTCTGCGGCCAAGAAGTAGCCTCTCAAGCGTTACAGGTCAATTGGAAAAACAAGGGTGTGCGATACGTGCTTGTCTATCTTGAACAGGTTGAGAAGGGGAAGGCACCAGCGGACAAACACTGGCTCCATATGGTGAATTGTCAATTCACCGAGCACATTTATCCATTCGTTAGAAGCCAACTGATGGTGATGGCCAACCACGATTTGTTTTTCCACAACCCAGACTTTTTCAACGCACAGAATGTCTCACTTCTGAACTTCCCTATGCCCGATCCCGGCCAGGTAATTACCCACAAGTTCTTGCGGACAACCCTCCAGAACGAAAAGGGCGTGATGCGGCTTCAGTGTGATGTTCATAACAACATGAACGCCTATTGGGCGGCTTTTGATCATCCGTATTTTGCGGTCACAGACGCGGACGGAAAATTTGTCATTAGCGGGGTTCCGGCAGGCAAGTACACCCTGGTGGCATGGCATGAAGGCTACAAGGTCATACGAGAGGAGAAGGGGCGACCAATCTATGACAGGCCGCATATCCGTCAGCAGGAGATTGATGTCAAACCAACAAAGACCATTGACGTCGTCTTTGAGTTCCCAGTCCGAAAAGTCTTCATTGACTATTGACGAGATATTTCAAAACTATCGAGGTCATTGCCTCCTATTTTGACAACATATCCAATGGGAGGACAATGATGGGACGCAAAATGGTTCTCGTGGGGCTGTTGGCAGCGGCTTTGCTCACGATACTTCTGACGACCTCCTCCTTGGCCAATCCGCCGGATACGGACGAAGTGAAGGACGAGCCAGGCCAGGAGCCGCCGGTTACGCGCGGCATGCCGGATCTCGTACGGTATTGGAACTTCGATCCACCTAAGAGTCCGCTGTTCGATATCAGCAGAGTGACCATCTCCGGCGACCTCCGGGTCAGGCCGGAACTTCGTGTCAACCCAAACTTCGGATTGAATGTAAATACAGCGGGTTCCCAACTTTCAACCGGCCGCGCCCCCAATGGAGGCGATACCGCTGATCAATTTGTTCAACAATGGATGCGGCTGGGGCTCAACTATGCGATTTCACCCGATGTTGATACCTTCGTCCAGATACAATATGGGAAGAATTGGGGCGCGAACAGCAATCCTGGAGCAGCGAATCCCGCGAACGACCCCAATTCGACCTCCAGCCTGGGGATCCGCCAGGCTTATATGTTGATCCGCAATCTCGGGGTCGATGGTCTCAACCTGAAGGCCGGCCGGCAGCTCATCCAGATGGGAAACCAACGCTTATTTGGCGCGTTTGATTGGAACAATGTCGGTTTCTCCTTTGATGGTGTCACGCTGCAATATTCCAAGAATGCGTACGAAGTCTGGGGAGGTTGGGTGCGCCTTGCTGATGCAGAAGCTTTTACAAACGGTGCGGGATCGGGAGCGGTTTCCGGGGGCGGGGCAGGCAGTAAGAATGCAGATTTGGTGTTTACCAGGCTGGTTTTCAAACCCATGCCGAACATGTCGGTTGAGCCCCTCTGGGTGTTTTTGAACAACCAACAAGCAAGTACTGGTGGAACCAATAGCGCTGCCATCACTGCTCCACATGCCAACGACCAGCACCGCCATACATTGGGCGGTCGAGTGGCCTTTAGACAAGGGATGTTCGACGGGACGGCCGAGGGCTATTGGCAGATTGGATCAATGGGGTTGGGTCTGTCCCCCAATCGACTCCACATCAATGCCCAAGCTTTTGCCGCAGAGGGAGGGATTACCCTCCAGGATGTGCCGTGGACCCCACGCGTCGGTTTGGAGTTCAACTATGCATCGGGTGACGGAAGCAAGGCGAACTGTAATGCAAACACCGGGGACGGTTGTGGCGGTACAGCGAACACCTTCGAGAATCTCTATCCAACGAACCATATTTTGATGGGCTATGCCGATCGGATGGCCTGGCGGAACATGGTCGGCTACGGCGCCAGCTTGCAGATGAAGCCGAGTCTCGCGCAACATCTGGATTTCCGATTCTGGATCTTCCGCAAAGCCAACAACAGCGATTGTTGGTATACCGCCAGCCAAGGCTGCTTCTCCGCTCCGACTGCCGCAACCGCTGCCAATATTGCGACCAGCAACTCGCTGTACAAGGAAATCGATGGGGTCTATACCCTGTTCTTTAAGGACAACAAGGTGGCCTGGCAGACCGGCATATCCTATCTGATCGCCGGCCAAATGCTCGACCAGTTGGCCTCTGGGAATGCCGCTGGGAGCGGGGCTTCAGCGGTGAATTCGATCTGGGCCTACACGCAGTTGCACGTGAATTTCTAGCACCTATTCTTCATGACAGTTCGTCTCGAGACGCGCCTGCATTGCCGATCGTGTTCAGAATTCATGAAAACTTATGCTGCAATCGCCGATCCGGTGCTACGACAAGCCTTGGGGCGGTGGGCTCGCCCCTCGGACCTTCGACCTACTGCATGAGTAAGCCTCAGGTCCTCCGGGCTTCGGCCTCGCGACGCGGCTCCTCGATTTGGCGACGAACTGTCATGAACAATGCGGGTTAACAGAGGGAGCGAGTTACGGCTGGTTCACGCGACTCAGAGAAAGTGACTGGATTGCAAGGTCGGGAGGGAGTGCTGGAACCGTGACAGCAATGGTCCTGAGTGAGCGGAGCCATTCGCCAACGGTGACCGTTCGATCGTCGTCAAGATCTGCCTTGCCGGTTAATCCGCTTAGAAGACTCTGCGACGAGGGGTTGCGCCGAGAGACTTGAATGACCGTTCCAGCCCCAACCTTGGAGGATCCATCAAGATCACCGATCCAATTGGGGTCGGCGAGTCGGATGGCACTGTTCTTCGTCGCTGCGTCCATGGCCACCGGTGCTTCGATGATGGCAACTGCCAGTCTAGCCCCCAGGTTGACCAGACGATTTTGGAGAAGCCGGAGGGGGATCAACTGAGACAGTGATGATTGCGGGGTGGTGTCGTAAGGCATCAGAAATATTTCACCGGTTCGTGAGTCGGCGCGTACATGTCCGGCGAAGTAGAAGAAGATGATCGAGTCTTTCGTGACTCGCTTGGTGAGCCAGAGTGCGAGGGCTTCCTTGACGTCGGCCTGGGTCGCCAACTCGTCTTGGAGCAACAGCGTATGTCCCTCAGGTACCTGGAGGGATTCGGCAAACCTTGAGATGGTTTCCTTGGTGTCGAACGAAAGTCCGTCCCGCCATCCCAGCCAGGGAGTCTGGTAGTGGCCAAGCCTCACGATGACAGCATATCGGTCTGGAATATTCCCGCCTGCGGCGGTAGTCGAGGTCGGACGTAGGGCGGACGATGGTACTGATGCCGTCGGCTCGTTGCGAGAGGCCATGGTCGCCATGAGGGTGTGTGTCGCCGGTGCGCCGTTTGCTGTGCCAGACGGTATGACCGTCACAGTGAGTTCGCCATGCGATCCTTCGGCATTCGCCGGCAGTGTTCCCCACAGGATGGTGCTCTTCGTTTCCCCTGGCTGGAGGTTGGCCATCCGTACCGACGGCGACAGCGTGCTCGCGAAGGTCTCGATGAGTATGGGCGTCCCTGAGAGGGTAATGGCCGCAGCATTCAAAGCGGTCTTGCCGGTATTCGTTACGTCGATCCTGATGCCGATCTTCTCGCCACTTTCCAGCACGAGATTGTTGTTGGCATCCAGCAAAGTTGCCTTGATGGCCAGCAGGCTTGGCGTGGCACCGGGACTCTGCCGGCCCACCGTGCTCTCCCCGTGCGTTTTTTTCCGCAACTGCACCAGGTATCCCATGAATTGATCGGCAAGATGATCGGCTGCCGTTTGCACGGCGGCGTCCAACTGCCCGGTTTCACATCGGGTATCGCTACCGCCGAGTTGGGGCGTCCACAACGCCACCCGATGCGAATAGACTATCGATGCTTTCGGGAACCGGCGCCCCTGGTCATCTTGGAAGGTAGCCAAAAGACGGACATCAAATTGAGCGAGATAGTTGCTGTCGGCCGACCCACTGCGTGATGTCGGATCGAAGGAGGCCTTCGCCAACGTGATGAAAGCCGTGACTTCGGATGCGGGAGCAGCGACCGCTTGTGCCGTTCCCGACGGGTCTCCGACCGTCAGATGTGCAAGGCGAGCCCGCCCGGTTTCGGTGAAGGATTGAACGAGTACGTCGCCTAGATGACTCTTCCACAAACTGTCGGCACAGACTGTCTGCTCTAAGATGGCTGAGCGAACTGACTCATCGAAGACCAGCTTAACCGACAGCGGAATGACCGGCCCCTGTTCGGTTGGATGCATGAAGCGCGGCGTCTGTAGGTGGTTGCAGGCGGCTAGCAGCGTGAGTCCCGTTGCCAGCACGAGAATCGACATGAGCGATACCAGAGGAGTAGACATGGGCGGACGGTACCCGAAGGAGTAATCGGATGCAATGAGAATGTTGCCATAGACCTCCCATTGGAAAGATGCTATCGCCTCAGATGAACCGTGATGCGCAGGGTCTCCCTCTTGACTATTGAATTAGCGACAGCAGGTAGGTTGGCCACCTTATTTTTATCGTCCATAGAACCCGGCAGCCCGTGGCTTTCATGTCCACCTATGGGAATGAACTGGATTGCACTTCCCCGGTATCGGTACGCGCCTGCTCACTTCTGGCTCTCTCGCAGCGCCGAGAAGCATCCAGCCACGGGGAGAAGCTGTGAAGGAGTCTGCTCGAATTTGGGCGTTGTGCTAACGATAGAGGCTACAGCGAACCACCCTGCTGACAGAACAATACGTCCCCACAGACCGTTTTCTGCCATCATGATTCATTCCCGGACTAGTATTGGGCATCTACTCAGAGAGTTTTTCTCAACCGGACGACCTTCCCCCACACCTTGTCCTGTTTCGTCATTGGGATGTCTTTATACTTCCAGTTCAGGGGGTGAGGCATGTATTGGCTCCCAATGGGTTTGACTTGTCTGAGGAGAATGGTTTCTGGATGCAGTGGCTCGAAGGCGGTTCAAACTGAAGTGAAAACTGACGGAGCGCCCCGCCTGTCTGGTAGGGGCATGTAGCTCACATCTCTACTCCACAGGAGCGTATCCGCATGGTGAAAAGAGTAGTCTGGATTGAACGACAAAGCAAAGGGGTGACCGGAGAGCGTCGATGTAGAGGACCGGTTATACCTGAGGAGATCGACAGCACAGCGGGGCTGGTTCCAGGCCCTGGTTCCGCTGGGCTATATGCATTAGGGAGGCTAGGGGGACTGAGGCGGCAGCCATTCGCCGAAGTTAGCATCACGTCCCTTACGCAGTTCACATAGGCGGATCTTCATGATCTTCCCCTCTGAGCGCCTCATTCTCTAGAGCTTCTGCCTCGACGAGGTATCCGACGCAACCAAGGAGGACTTGTCTCCTCTGCTGAAGGGATTTCTTGAAACGATCCCTACTGTGGTGAATTTTGTGACAAAACTCTGCAGGAATGGAAGGGAAGCCATGGGAATGGATAGAAACCATGGAATGTGCTAACTACTCAATATTGCAATCAATATTGGGGAAACCATTGCAATAGCGAGCACTTATCAAAACCCCTTCGTTCGAACTTTTAAGGCGAGGGCCCTGGGTTCGAGTCCCAGCCGGCTCACCAAAACAACCTTTCACAGCAAGCACCCCACTTAGAGACAGGCCGATGTGGTGTTGGTATACTGGTGCTTGGCTGCGAAAGATGAGCGCTAAACCATGAAGCTCACACAATCAGCCGTCGAACGTTTGAAGGCGTTGGTTCGTGAGCACCCTGAGGACCCCATCGTGAGGGTGCAGGTGAGGGATGTGGATGACCAACGGCTGGCCTTCAGCATCACGCTGGAGTGTCAGGTTCAGCAGGATGACCAGGCGCAGACCATCGACGGAGTAATGGTGGCGATCCCCACTGCCAGCGCCTTGCGCATGGAAGGTATCACCATGGATTACCAGAAATCGGGCGGATTCACATTCCACCATGCCGATCACCAGAATGATCTCCGGCTTGACCTCATCAACTTGAACTGACCCCTTCCTTCCCGAGGTTCGAGTCTCAGTCGGTTCACTCAGTTTCCCCCATCGCCCCGTCGCTCGTCCTGTCTTTTGTGGTCTTGCGTTTGCAGACGTACTAGTTCGAGGCACCAAACAGAGACAAACTGTTGCATAATGCGCCAGCTAGTCTGGTTCGCTGTCGCACTTTGGGGCAGGCGAAGCCTTGTACCTTGCTTGTGGGGAGAATGTCATGACCGAAGAATGGGGCGCGATCCTCGTCGTCGATGATGATGCAGATATGCGGGAATTGGCCTATGACATGCTGAAAGATCGGGGCCATCAGGTCACGATGGCTGGAAGCGGAGAGGATGCTCTAAAGCGGTTGACCGAAGCAGACCATGCGGTCGTCCTCACGGATCTTCGTATGAAAGGGATACAAGGGCTTGAATTGCTCACCCAGATCAAACGAGACCATCCGGAGATCAACGTGATTCTCATGACCGCCTTTGGATCAGTGGAGACGGCGGTCGAAGCGATGAAACACGGGGCGAGCGACTACCTCACCAAGCCGGTCAAGAAAGACGAGCTGATCCGCGTCGTCGAACGGGTGATCAGAGAAGCTGCGCTTCGGCGGGAGGTCAGACGGCTCCGAAAAGAGGTCCACAAGGAATACAGTTTTCATCACATCTTAGGTAAGAGCAAGGCGATCCAGGCGGTGTTCGATTTGATTCGCCGGGTGGCTGATAGTCCGACCAACGTCCTGATCACGGGAGAAAGTGGGACTGGCAAAGAATTGGTTGCCAAAGCCATTCACTACAACAGTGACCGAAAGGATGCTCCTTTTATTCCAGTGAACTGTGCGGCGATTCCGGAGCAACTCTTGGAGAGTGAACTGTTCGGGCATATGCGAGGCGCCTTTACCGATGCGAAGATGGATAAGCGGGGGCTGTTTGAAGAAGCGCAAAAAGGCACGCTGTTTCTCGACGAGATCAGTGAGCTGCCGCTCATGCTTCAGGCCAAGATTCTTCGCGCGATTCAGGAAAAGGAAATCCGGCGGGTGGGAGCGAACAAGCCGATTTCAGTGGATGTGCGCATCATCGCGGCCACCAACTTGAATCTCAACGAGGAGATCAAGAATAAGCGCTTTCGAGAAGATTTGTACTACCGACTCAACGTCATTGAGCTGAAGTTGCCGCCGTTACGGGAACGACGCGAAGATATTCCACTCCTGGTCGAGGCCTTTCTGAAGAAGTGTGGCGAGGCCCGAGGGAAGGAGGTCAAGGGTGTCAGCGAGGCCACGTTGGCGATGTTGATGGACTATGCCTGGCCCGGGAACGTGCGTGAACTGGAGAATGTCATTGAACGGGCTGTGACGCTCAGCCGGGGGGAGAAGATCTCGCCGGATGATCTGCCCGCGCCGGTGCAAGGGGCACGTGGCGACCGGCGTGTCTTGGACGAAGCGGCTGAGCAGACGTTGCCCCTGCATGAGCTTGAAAAAGAGTACATTAAGAAGATCCTCGAAAAAACCGGTGGCAACAAATACCAGGCCGCTCATGCCCTTGGCATCGATCGCAAGACCCTGTATCGTAAGCTCGCCGAAATCGAGGGCAAGCCTCATCCAGAGGAATAATTGCCACGTTCCGATCATCACGGCAGGATTGTGACCTGACGCTCCCGCTCCAGGCCGAGATCGATCACATGAAGGATGTCGACCGTCTTGCCATGCGCACTGTGTCTTGGATGATCCCTCTCCTTACGGTAGGAATTTTTGTCCTAGACCTGTTGACTCCGGTCGGCGTGGCGGTGTCGATTCTGTATCTCGTTCCGTTGCTGTTGACGTATCCATCTCCCCGTATTAGGGATCCGCTCTACCTCTCTGCTGTAGCCACGGTATTCATCTGGGCGGACGTTCTGCTGAAACCGGTCGGGCCTCCGATTCCCTACGCATTATTCAACCGTGCGCTAGGTATGATGGTCATCTGGGTCGTCGCGATAGGGTTGATTCGATATAAACAGGCCCAGCACGAGTTGAAAGGTGCACTGATTGAGCAGGCCCATGCCGAGGGCTTGATGATGGAAGCGCAGACGGCAAGGTATCACGCGGATCAGGAAACGGTGCGTGCCACGGTTGGCCGCGAGGCGGCGGAAGAGCAGCTCCTGGTCAGCCAACTCAGGCTGGAGGGCATCATTGCATCCGCGATGGATGCGATTATCACCGTGGATGAGGATCAGCGAGTCGTATTGTTCAACCAAGCGGCCGAGGGGATGTTCGGCTGTTCGACTCGAGTGGCAATGGGGCAGCCGCTCGCTCGATTCTTGCCAACACGCTTCCGAGACGCCCATCGTCATCATGTCCACGCGTTCGGGCAAGCCGGGGTCACGAGCCGGAAGATGGGCAAACTCGGTACCGTGATGGGGCTCCGCTCGAGCGGAGACGAATTTCCAATCGAAGCCGCGATCTCGCATATGGCTGTGGAGAGGAAGACCTACTATACCGTCATTATCCGGGACATCACCGAACGAAAACGGGCTGAAGACTCCCGCCTAGAGAGCCAGCGGCAACTCGCCACCTTGATCAGTAATCTTCCGGGCTTCGTCTATCGGAGTCGATATGACCGTAACTGGACATTCGAGTATCTCAGTGAGGGCGTGTCAGATTTGACGGGATATCCCGTCGAGGACTATCTCGTGCAGCGAACGATCTCGTATGGAGAAAATGCCCATCCAGGTGACCGTGAGCGCATCTGGCAGGAGGTTCAGACGGCCGTGGGACAGCATCGCCCGTTCGAGATGACCTACCGAATATTGACCAAATCGGGCGAAGTCAAATGGGTCTGGGAACGGGGTGAAGGGATTTATGCTCAGGACGGCACACTCAATTATTTGGAAGGGTTCGTCACTGACATCACGGAACGGAAGCGAGCCGAACACTTGCTGCGGCAGAGCGAAGAACGCTACCGGCGTCTGATCACCATTTCGCCCTATGCGATCTTAGTGCATCGAGGCGACCACATCATCTTTGCCAATGATCAAGCCATCAAGCTGTTCGGAGCGGTGAAGGCCAAAGAGATCCTCGAAAAGTCACCGATGGACCTGTTCCATCCTGATTATCACGTCGTCATTCGAGAGCGAATCCATGAACTGCTTGAAGGCAGCGTACAACTGCCCATGCTCGAGGAACAAATCATGACGCTCGATGGGAGGGCGGTTGACGTCGTGGTCTGTATGGCTCGTTTCGTGGATGACGATGGTCCGGCTATCTGGGCATTGCTCCGACACATCAGTGACCGGAAACGACTGCAGGAACAATTGCGTAAGACCGAGCGGATCGCCGAACTGGGTACGCTAGCCTCCGGCA
>JANPKE010000066.1:0-5250 GCA_031425875.1 Nitrospirota bacterium | reverse complement strand
TCAGCAATCGATGGCCAAGCCGATCTGCTGGTCACAGGAGACCAACATCTCTTAGCGATAGAAGATTAGGAGCCTCTCGCCATTGTCGATCCACTCGGCTGCTGGGATCGCCTCCGCCAATAGCGATGCCAGCCTGAGGGCAAACTGGATCCGACCCCTTACTTTTCAGTAGTTTCACTTCTTGAGTATCATGGTCATTCTCTCGCACCTCAGCCCAACCGACATTCCCACCCTTTCCCCGTGAGGTTGATCTTGGAAAACAGAGGAAAGCTAATGCTGTACTTGGTGTAACAGAATCCTTTGGTCTCCTGATTCGTGCCCGGCTCCTGCTGCCAGAAATCGTTGGCGGGAAAGCCCACCACCTCAAATCCACGGCCACGATATCGCTCGTACATTTCAACGTCTTGAGCTCTACAGGACGACCATCAATATCGGGTAGACGACAGCTATCGAGTGGTATCGGCGATTTCGATGACGGCGATAGTGCACCTGTTTCTCACTGGCAAACATCCCCCGGCTTGACCCGTGGCTGAGACCAGATCCCATCAATATCAATCCACAAACAATCAGTAATAACATTGGACAATTCTGAATGTTTATACATTATTTTATTTGTTATATTAATAGAACTTAATGTTAATTAAGAAATAATTTAACATATATATTTCGTCCATTATTGAATTCTAATTCATTTGACAAACATTAGACACACTGGTACATATTAATCAGCCTTTGCCCACCACCAATATGTCGGTGAGCCCTAGGATCTTCGCTTTAGGTCTGATGGCTGAAGGGAGGTTAGCGATGAGGGATGACGGATTAAGAGGAATCTCTGAAAGTAGTCACTTCGAGGAAAAAATTGAGCTGGAGGTTATCGATCAAGACGAGGCCACTTCCGGAGCACTCATCAACCAGATCGCATGCGACCAAGAGCCTGACGGAGACTCTGGCCCAACCGTCAGGGCTGACACAGAGGGTCGAAGCCGACAGAATCCCTTTCTGCTCGAATCTCTCTATTTCCGTTCCTTCCATGGTACAGCTCTGTTGACCAAGAAGGAGGAACTCGACCTTGCCAAACGAATCGACGAAGGAACTCGTCGTATCAGGATGTCCGTGAAGAACGCCACGGCCATACTGGCTCACGCGGTCTCCCCAACCTCCCGCAAAGAGACGATCCAAGAGCTCAGTGCCATCCGGCGTCTGAGCGGTCTCTCTGCCA
The DNA here is from genome assembly GCA_031425875.1 of Nitrospirota bacterium. Classification (GTDB taxonomy): domain Bacteria; phylum Nitrospirota; class Nitrospiria; order Nitrospirales; family Nitrospiraceae; genus Nitrospira_D. Next base: position 4,031 of record JANPKE010000066.1, on the reverse strand, counting down.
TTGCACTGGATCGAGCCGACACACTTCTCAGTGCTTGGGCGGGATCAACCGCAGAGGGCAGCCTCGTGGTACCGGAGGTCCGTCAGCAACTCCTCACTATGCTGACGGAGATACGAACGGCAGGCCGTCAGCTGGAAGACGCGAAAGAGGAGCTCGTCCGGCGCAACTTGCGCCTGGTAGTCGATATCGCAAAACGGTACATCACGCACGGCCTCACGCTGCTCGATCTGGTCCAGGAAGGAAATATTGGCCTGATGAAGGCCGCGGAACGCTTTCAATACCGCAAGGGATTCAAGTTCAGCACCTACGCGACCTGGTGGATCCGCCAAGGCATCACGCGAGCGCTCGCCGAGCAATCCCGTGTAATTCGTGTGCCCGTTCACCAATGCGAGGCCGCAAGTCGCATTGCCCGCGCCACGCGACGATTGGAGCTGCAACTCGGAGAGCCCCCGAGGATAGAGGACATCGCTCGAACCCTTCGACTCCGTCCAGAACGAGTACGCACCACCTTGGCCGCTTTTCAGAAACCTCTCGGACTGGAGACACCTGTCGGTGATGGTCAGACCGTCTTAGGCGAGCTTCTCCCCGATGATCAGACAGCACCACCGGACAGCTCCATCCACCAGCTCGAACGAGAAAGGGAACTCGAACGCCTACTGAGCCCGCTCAGCCCGAGAGAAAACGCCGTGATTCGCATGCGCTTCGGTCTCGGTCACGACAAGATGATGACCTTGGTCGAGGTCGGGGAACAGTTGGACTTAAGCCGGGAACGGGTTCGCCAGATCGAGGCTCACGCACTTCGCAAACTACAGACGCCGGCCACACGAGAAGTGCTGAGGTCGATTCAGTAAGAGTCAGTGCGTTGGCCGACAGGTTCTCGATGCTGGTGATTACATCACGGTTCCTATTGGGTCACCGTACGATTGACGCGCGTCCTGCTTGGCAGTCAGGTATGGTGCCCTCTTCGAGATCCTGAACCGGCTCAGTACCTCTCCAGTATCCCTATTGAGAGCCATCGCGTCTCTCCTGTTGCGTACGCCTCACCAACATCGGGCTTGTCTTGGCGCGTCAAGACTGGCAAGCTTCGGCAAGGTTCACCCTGCGACTTGGACCGCACACATCGCAATCCCTGGTGGCATACGACAGTTATGAAAACACCTCGCCGTTCTCTCTCTCGTGCGATTGCAGTAGCCTTGCTCTTCCTGCAGGCCGGCTGTGGAGCCGCGCAGTTGGGAACCTGCGCACCACATACGAAAGAAGAAGGCACTCCTACACTGAATTGGACCGAATGCTTCGAGGCTCCCTTCACGCATGCTGGAATAACGCATTCGGTGTTCTGTCTCAATGACGGCACGTCTAAACCGCCTGTGCTCCTGCTCCACGAGCTGACTGGGCTAACGCCAGGGACCCTCGCCTATGCGGAAGCACTCTCCAAAGATTTCACTGTCTATGTGCCTCTGTTATTCGGTGAGAAAGGGAAGTTCTCCCCTACCAGCGGATTGTGGGCCTATTGGTTTCGAGGTGCGGTTGATTACTTTCCTGGCGGCGAATGGGGTATTCCCTCTCATGGAAGCACGCCCATCGTTGAATGGCTTCGCGGTGTGGTGCAGAAGGTTGGAGAGCGTCACCAAGAGCAGCGATTGGGCGTCATCGGGAACTGCATGACCGGCCCCCTCCCTGTGGCACTGCTGGACAATCCGCAAGTTGGTGCCGCTGTGGTCGCCCAACCTGCGTTGCCTCTGTCCTTTTGGTGGTCCACTGATGCGGACAAACAATCTCTCGGTCTCTCAGTTGACGACCTTCAGGGCGCACAAGAGAGCCGCGCCAAGATCTACGCGCTCAGATTTGAAACGGACTGCATCTCAGACCGTGCCAAGCTGCAGACCTTGCGCGACCAATTTGGCGATCGGTTTCTGAATGGAGAAATTCCGGCGAATGCCTACCAAGTAGAGGGGAAACCGACCAACGCGCACAGCACCTTAATTGGCTCGTGGAAGAGCCAGGATGAGACCGGACAGTCTTCCCGAGACGCGCGCACACGGGTTCGGAGTTTTCTTCTGACGGAGCTACACGGAAGTCCTCCAGAACGCTCGCTCGTCCCTTGATCGGCTACTCAGCCTTGACTTTCCTCATCGAAGCCGATAAGCACATCTACGCAGCCACTGCCTGACACCGCCACAGTACCTCACGTTCGTGACCGAAGGAGATCCGACCATGACTGAATTACGACTCTTCTACGCGACCAACCGCAACCACCTCGGCGGCGATCGTTGGCACCCAGATGGCTATGGGAAAAAATTCAGTGATGACGGCATTGAAAATCTTCGTTTCGGCCGAATCCTCGCCAAGGTCGATGAATCCAAGATGGCCAAATTTCTCGAGAAGGACTGTGGCAGTATGGGACAGGGCGACGGCGAGGGGCTCATCAAGTACCTGGCCAAATGCGCCGAGTCCGCCGACATCGTGGCCTATCGGGAAAAGATCAACCGGTCGGTGGCCGAAGACCAACAAGAGAACATCAAGCTGGGCTCGCAGGCAGCGTTTTCAGATCTGCAAACGATCATGCGCCAGCATTCCGATGTGCTGCTGTTCATCCATGGCTACAACGTCTCCTGGACTGATGCCGTCGGCACGGCTCTATCGCTGCAGACCATGTTGAATTCCAGTCAGGAGAGAGACGCCGAGCAGCAGGTGCAAGTAGTGCTGTTCACCTGGCCCTCCGACGGCATGGCACTCCCCTTCGTCTCCTACAAATCGGATCGGTCGGAGGCGGCCGGGTCCGGCAACGCCATCGGCCGCGGCATTCTGAAGGTACGAGACTTTCTCGCCAGCCTGCGCCGCTCGGAAGAAGAACTCTGCAAGCAGGACCTGCATCTCCTCTGTCACTCGATGGGCAACTACCTCTTACAGAACGCACTTGAACGGTGCGATGCCTTCACCCCTGGCAATGCGCTGCCCCGCATCTTCGAGCACATCTTTCTGTGTTCACCCGACGTGGACGATACTGCGCTGGAAGAGGGGGAACCGTTGGCCAGGGTACACGAATTGGCCAGAAGCGTTAGCGTCTACCACAATCGTGGCGATGCCGCCCTCGTCATTTCTGATTTCACGAAAGGTAATCCGGATCGACTAGGCTCAAACGGCCCGGCGCGACCAGCTCACGTGCATAACAAGGTACACCAAGTCGACTGCACTCCGCTCGTTAAGGGTCGCGTGGAACACAGTTACTACCTGGTGGGGCACGTCAATTCCGACATCCGCATGAGTATCGACGGGGCTCCACATGACGACCCAAACCGGCACCGCAACCGGCTTGGCGTGATGGGCAATCAGTGGGAAATGCGATCCACATAAGGGGGTAGAGCACAGAGTTCGGGTATGGGCTTGGTACTGCTGAGCAACAGGGTTGTCGGATCAGCATTCCCGACGCCGGTCAGCTTGATTATCGCTCGTGCTCACCCACATTCGGCATATAAGCCCGCTGCCTAGCCCGCTCTGCCCAGCGCCGACAGGCTGATCCACTGCCAGATGGGAGTCTGCCCACTACGCCTCCCGAAAAGAGGCTCGTGAATCCTCTTCGTTTCTCCGAAACCTAACAAGCGATCGATGCCGCTCCTTACCGGCGACACGCTTGGATCTTGGCACAGGACAATGGCACACACGGACCAGCCACGCTGCTCTGGACGCCTGGGGCTTACAGGCGTAACCTCTGGCCATCTGTCTGCTCGGAGGTCCCCGTGAACTCCTCAACTGCCTTTCGAATTCTCATCCTGGTCATTCCGGTGGTCTGGGTGGTCATTCGCCTCGTACCCGCCGAACATCCGAGGTACGGGAATCTCAGAGCCATCGCATCCCAGGCGCAAGAAGCGCAATCACACCATATGGAACAGGGCACGACAGGGCGAAACAAGGATACATCCGACAAGTTCGCAAGTCTTGAATCCTTGTTTAAAGCCAATTATCAATCGCACTTCACTACATCGGGGTACGAGTACAATCATTACCGGCTCGCCTACAAGTATGGGTTTGAC
>JANPKE010000065.1:0-10738 GCA_031425875.1 Nitrospirota bacterium | reverse complement strand
TGACTCGATCGCGCCACACCCGGCGCATTCCCGGCCTCCAAGGCCGATTGAGTATCCGCCAAGTCCTTCGGACCATGCTCTATAAACAATTCGATCATCATCTGGAACGTTTCTCGGTCATCATCGACACGGGCGAGAGCCTCGTCAAAGTTGAAGACACTGTCCTGGCTCATGAGAACACTCCTCCAGAACCATCTCGGCGGTCACATGGCGATCTCGACACCCATCAAGGCCACATCATCAGGAAACTGCTCATGGCCCTGCCAGCGCACCGCCTCAGAGATCGTCTCCGTGATGACGGTCTCTAAGGGTTGCTGACCCAATGTTTGAATCGTCGTTTCCAGCCGACCCTGTCCCCACAACTCCCCGCTCGCTGCGGGGAATTCGTACAGTCCGTCGCTGAGCAGGTACAACCGGTCACCCGGACCAATAGGAAGCGTCGTGGTCACATAGGTTGTTGAACTATCAAACCCAAGCGGCAAATTGGGTTGGGCCATCCAACAGATTTCCCCAGACCGGCGATGAAGCAGCGCTCCGCCGTGCCCGGCCGTCGCATAGGAGAGGGTATGGCATCGGAGGTCAAGACTCGCGAAGACGATTGTGAAGTAGTGTCCAGTTTCCGTGAGAGGGAATTGCTTATTGGCTTCGGTCAGAATGGCTCCAGGGTCATTCGAGCCGACATGCCGTAGCAAACTGTCTCTGCGAAGAAAGGTGGCAAATGATGAGGATCGCAACGCCGGCGACACACCATGGCCTGACGCATCCAGCAGATACAGCCCCAAGAAGTCGTCGCTCCACGGAACGATGTTGAAGAGATCGCCGCCCAAGGCGAGAGATGGTCTGTAGGCATGGACCATCTGCACGCCGGGCAAGATGGTCCCCGGCGGAGGTAGCAGCGACTCGACATACCGCGCAGCAGACTGCAACTCCTGTTCAAGCGCCTCCTGCTTCTGGCGGATCTCCTCGGTGGCATCCCTCAACCTTCTGACCAACGTCGCCGCACGTATCCCGGCCTGCACGCGGGCCGTAATTTCGTGCTTACTGGCCGCTTTACTCAGAAAGTCATCGGCGCCGCGGGCCAAACCTTCGGCGATCTGCTCGGGCTGATCGTGACCCGTCATCATCAAAATCTGACTCGTCAGGAGTTCCGGATCTTGTCGAACATATTCGCAGAAGGACGGCCCGTCCATTTCCGGCATCATCCAATCCAGGATGGTCAGACTGGGCCGCTCACGCCGAAGCGCCTCCAACGCGGCTTTCCCGTCGCCGGCTTGGATCACCCGATAGCCGAGCCGTTTCAGTCGAGCCGCCAAGGCCAGTCGCGCCGTGGGCTCATCATCCACGACGAGCACAGTGTGCGGCGCCACCTGAGTTGTCTGTTCACCTGACGTTAACGGCATTGAGTATCCAGACTTGCGGCTGTGAGGTGTAGATTTCCGCAGGATGTTCAAACAGGCTGTCCAGCAAGGCCGCAGCGAGCGAAGAGGCGATGCGTACGTTTCGGTACGTTGAGCCTCTGAGCGATGCGAGAACGATGCTGGCGGCCTGTTTCAACATCCGGCTAAGCTGCGCGCTGATGCCCGGTCAAGGCATCCTGCTCATTATCATAGACCGGAATCAATTTCTGAATGCTGGCCAGGCTCATGATTTCCCGCACATAGCTTTGCGGCTTCAACATACTCACCTTGCCTTGACCCAACTTAAAGTTCTGAGACACGAGCGCCAGCAAGCCGAGCCCGGAGCTGTCCACGAATCGGACTTCGGCCATATTCAAAATTAGATGACGACAGCCCTTCTGTCGGATCGCTTCAACCGCTGTCTTAAACTGTTCACGATTGGCATACGTGAGATCTCCCGTCATCTCAAGAATCACACCGTTCGGCACGGGGCGTTCTTTTGTTTGCATTGCCATGACTTCCCCCCTTTTATTCAGGAACATCCAGACCAGCTCGTGTCATTCCACTATGCGGCTCGAGCAGCAACCGCGGCATCTTCTGTCGGAAACACCGCAATCATCTTGTCAATATTGGCTATCTCTAATACCTGCTTCACCGTGCCTGCGGGCCCACCAGGCTGATCCATCGTTCCTCCACGGACAACTGTTGAGACGTCAGGGCCAAAAGGCCTAAGGCGGCACTGTCCATATACGTCGCCTCGTGCAGATCGACGATGAGATGCCTTCCGCCAGACGCTCGAAACGCCGTCACCGCGGAAGAGAAATCTTTGCGGTTGCGATAGGTAAAGACATCATCGACATGGATCACGGTGGCATCACGCCAAGCTCGTTGAGTGATCGGCATAGAAGCTCCAGACTCGTCAGCACCCCACATGGGCAAGGATGGCTCCGGCAATGTCACCCAACGGCAGAACTTTGTCGACCGCGCCAGCTTTAATGGCTTCTTTCGGCATCCCAAAGACGACGCAACTTGCTTCATCTTGAGCGAGCGTAAAGGCACCGGCCCGTTTCATCGTCAACATTTCCTTCGCACCGTCGTTGCCCATTCCAGTAAGAATAACGCCCACGGCGTTGGCCCCGGCATACTGAGCGACTGAGGCAAACATCACATCCACCGAGGGTCGATGGCGGTTGACCGGCGGATCTTGATTCAGGTGAACCGTATATCGAGCGCCGCTCCTGACGAGAGTCATATGAAAGTTCCCCGGAGCGACCAGGGCATGTCCCGGTAACACACTGTCGCCATGCTGTGCTTCTTTGACGCTGATGCGGCAGAGGCTGTTTAGCCGATCGGCCCAGGTCTTCGTAAACCGTTCCGGCATATGCTGGGTAATGAGAATCGGCGGCGTATCCGGCGGCAGCATTTCCAAGAGGTCCTTGACGGCCTCAGTGCCGCCGGTCGAAGACCCGATGGCAATGATGGTATCGGTGGTCTTGATCATGGAAGTTCGTGAAGAGTCGCGCGTGAATCGTGACGCGTCCGGTTCCGAAGACGAGAGACGCTTCACGTTTAACGGCCGCACCCGTGCCGCAGCCGCAGCCTTCACTTTGGCAATCAAATCCTGCGCGATGTCTTCCATACCTTCCCGAAGATCGATCTTTGGCTTGGTAATGAAATCGACGGCACCGAGTTCTAAGGCCCGCAAAGTCGTCTGGCATCCGGCTTCCGTCAGCGAACTCACCATGACGACGGGCATCGGGTGCCCACGCATCAGTTTCTCAAGAAACGTAATCCCGTCCATCTTGGGCATTTCAACGTCGAGAGTGAGCACGTCGGGGTTCAGCGCTTTGATTTTCTCCCGAGCGATGAATGGATCCGGAGCCGATCCGACCACCTCGATGTCTGGATCTTTGGCGAGTAACATCGCGAGCACTTGCCGCATGAGTGCCGAGTCATCGACTGTTAGGACGCGGATCTTGCTCATGCATTCCTCGTCAGAGCGTTATCAGGTCCAACAATCGTAACGTCTTTGCACTTGTGACACATTCCGGTTTTCAACGTTCTCACTATCGATCAGAACAGCGTCACATCCTCTTCCGCCACCACCTGTTTCTTTTCTTGGATCCTCGACGCATATTCACGTTCACGTGTTGCGATCGTGTCATTTTTGACCTTCTCGATTTTCTTCATCAGCACACGCCCGGACTCGGTAAAGTAATAGATTTTCCTGGGCAGGACGTCTCCGAGATCCGTCTTGCATACGGTGAGCCCTTCCGTCTTGATATACTCAAGGACCCACTCGGCGTTTCTAGCACCCACATCGATGTTGCCCTCATAGATGCGGCCAGCGCCGAACAACTTCACTTCAAGGCGGCTTTTCACCCCGCCCCGCTTCAGAATTTCGTTGATCAACGACTCCATCGCATAGGACCCATACCGAGTCGATTCGCCCCATGAGTCAGTTCCTGCCTCTTTGGGCTTGGGCAGCATGAAATGGTTCATCCCACCGACGCCGGCCAGCGGGTCACGAATACAGGCCGACACACAGGATCCGAGCACCGTGTACACAATCATCGGCTCCGCGCTGACAAAAAACTCCCCCGGAAGAATTGCGGCGACCTCATACGGGAACCGATGATCTCGCATCCGCCTGATATGCCCGAAGTGATCCACAGCCGCACCCGGCATTCGGTTACCCTTCTTTCCGATAAATAGTCGGCGCCACAGTCGCAAATGGATGGGTGATCCATTGCAGGCTTTCAGAGTGCCCGATAAACAGGTGTCCGCCTGGTTTCAAGTACCGATAGAACTTGTTGACGAGTACTTCTTGGGTCGGACGATCAAAATAGATCATCACATTCCGGCAAAATATGAGATCGAGGGGGCTCTTGATCGGAAATTGTTCATCCATCAGATTCAGGCGCCGGAATTGGACCATCGCCGATAGATGTGGCTTGACCTTGAGCACACCGTCACTCGCGCCTCGACCACGGAGGAAATGTCGCTTGACCAGCTCCATTGGCACATCGCCGACGCGTTCCGCGTCGTAGACACCGGCAGCCGCTTTGGCGAGGACACGCGTCGAGAGATCAGAGGCCAGGATCTTGAAGTCCCATTGGGCAGGATCGGAGACACCCTCATAAAGCGTCATGGCGATGGTATAGGGTTCTTCGCCCGTCGAACAGGCCGACGACCAAATACGGATCCGCTTCTCATCCCCCAGTTGAGGAATAATTTCTTCACGGAGGAAGTCAAAGTGTTTCGGTTCTCGAAAAAAATCCGTCTTATTGGTCGAGATCAAGTCCAACATCCGGGTGAATTCTTCCCGGCTTGAATCCCTTGTCACCTGCTCGTAGTAGTCAGAAAACGTCGAGAGCTTGAGGTCCCGCAGGCGTTTCGACAACCTGGACGCCACCAACCCCTGTTTCTGATCGTTGAGCGTAATCCCACTCTCGTCATAGATCAGCGTCCGAAACCGTTGAAATTCTTCAGTTGAAATCTCAAAGTCCATACCGAGCACTCCAGCGCTCCTGACTGGGCCGGTTCGTCTCCATGGAAGACGAATAGTTTCTCTATCGGTTGATTTGCGTGATTTCTTAACTGCTCTTGCAGCGACGGTTTCAAGGCCGATGAGCGGCATACACGCATGCTGTGGCCGGCTCAAGAGGAGAGATTTGAAGGGATGGGTCCATCACCCGGCGACGGATCAGGCAGTGGACGCGCCGACTCTTGTGTCGAAGGTCTCGTGGGTCGCCGAGGCCTGGGCGAGCAGAAGGGAAGATCGGGGCACCATCCTAAAACTCTTCAAAGCCGTCGTCAGACCCATGATGTCCCTGGTCCTTTTGGACTGTTGCGCCGACCGGCACTTTCCGTGCGAGCGCCGATGACGCAGCCGATTTCTTTGGCGCAGTACGGCCACCCTCCTCATGAGCAACCGGCCGGACCATCGGTTTGACGGCACGCGACGGCATGACAGGCACGCGCTCGGCATGATGGCCCTCGTTGATCTTGAAAGCCTGTACCTGTTGCTGCAACTCGCTGGCTTGATCCTGCATCGACTGAGCCGCATTAGCGGTTTCTTCGACCACTCCCACATTGCGTTGCGTCGTTTGATCCATCGAAATGATTGCCTTGTTCACCTGGTCGATCCCGATGGCCTGTTCCTGCGACGCCGCGCTGATCTCCGCGATGATGTCCGTGACCCGCTTGACCGAATTGACGATCTCGTCCAACGTTTTGCCGGATTGATTGACCAGCTCGCTCCCGTCATTAACATGCTGGATCGACTCCTTGATCAACCCCTTGATCTCCTTCGCCGCCGTGGCCGACCGTTGAGCCAGATTCCGCACTTCGGCCGCCACCACGGCAAAGCCTCGTCCGTGTTCGCCCGCCCGCGCCGCTTCCACCGCCGCGTTCAACGCCAAGAGGTTGGTTTGGAACGCGATCTCATCGATCACCGTAATGATGTCGGCGATCTTCTTGCTGCTCTTGTTGATCTCGTCCATGGCCTCCACAGCCTGCTGCGTCACGACCCGGCCCTTATCAGCGGTCTCGCGGGCGGTAATCGCCAGCTGATCGGCCTGTTTAGCATTATCCGCATTTTGCTTCACCGTCGCCGTCATCTCCTCCATAGAGGCGGACGTCTCTTCGAGCGCCGCAGCCTGTTGACTTGTTCGCTGCGAGAGATCCTTGTTTGCATCAGTAATTTGTCCCGCACCAGCCGTGACCCCTTCCACCGCCTGGCGGACGGTGGCGATGGTAGTGACCAGATTTGTGAGCGCCAAGTTGAGCGCGCGTTTCATCTCATCGAATTCGCCTTGATAGGCGCCTGTCATGCCCCTGGTGAGATCGTTGGCCGCCAGGGCGTTAAGCACCCCTTGAGCCTCATGCAGAGGTTGAGTGACGGCGTCCAGCAGGCGATTGACCGAGTCCGTCAGATCTCGCGAATCTCCGGTAAACATATCGGTTTTGATGCGCTGCGATAGCTGCCCAATCGCCGCCACCTTGATCAGAGCCTCCACCTCCACCAGCGCCTGTTTCTGCTCTGTCATGTCCGTCGCAAGCAAGAGCGCCTTGAACGGCTTCCCCACATCGTCCTTGACCGGGGTATAGCTAGCCTGAAACCAAACTGTTTGCCCGCCTTTGGCCATATATTTGCGCTGGCCGACATCGGCTTCGCCGCGACCGAGTTTCTCCCACAAGTCGCGATATTGGAGTGTCCCGGTGTCCGACGGCTCGACGAAGATGCTGTGAGGCTTGCCCTTGATTTCCTCCAAGCTATATCCCATCAACTTGAGGAACACATCATTGGCTGTTTGGATGTGTCCTTTAAGATCACACTCGACCGTGGCGTACGACATATTGATCGCGTCAACCATCCCTTTCATATTATGACGCGCAATCTCGTACTGCGTGATATCGTAGCGGACGCCCAAATATTCTCGAGGTTTGCCGTTAGGCCCCATGAGCGGTTTGATGACAGCGTCGACATAGTAAGGGGTTCCGTCCTTGGCCCGGTTCTTGACGACTCCCCGAAAGATCTCCCCCCGCCCGATCGTGGCCCACATCTGCTTGAACACTTCCTTGGACATGTCCGGATGGCGCACGATGCTGTGCGGCTTGCCCATCAATTCCTCCCGCGAGTACTTGGAGATGTCTAGGAACTTGTCGTTAATCGTGAGAATGTTGCCCTTGAGATCGCCTTTCGAGACGATACTCGTGGTGTTCATAATGTCGATGCAGGCATTCATCTCCTCGATGGCGGCTTGCTGCTTGGCCGATGCGGCTTCCAGCGACCCGGCCATATGATTGAAGGCCTGGGCGAGCTGCCCGATTTCTTCCGTCGTCGTCAAGGTAGCTCGGAATGCGAGATTCCCACCCTGCAGTTGCTGCGCCGACTGCAAGACATTGCCCAACCCGGATACCAGAAACTTCGAGATGGCCCAATTGCCCAGCAGCCCCACAGTCAGCGCTCCCCCGATGAGGGCGACCATGAGCATCGTCAACGTCATGGCGGCGCTGCGGCTAGACTCATGGTTCTCTTGGGCTTGCACTTCATTTTCCTTCACCAAGTCGTTGACGGACTCCTGCAACTCGGCAAGTTTCTCGGACAATTGCGCATCTTGTAACTCGGTCGCGGCATCCTTACTGAAATTATCGCTGAGCGTCAGGACCTTCTTGCGAATCTCTCGGTAGCTCGTCCACTCAACCTTAAACCGGTCAAAAATCCTCTGTTCCGACTCGCTCACAATGATCGGAGCATAGTCCGTTTGGAACTGGTCGATCTTGGAATCGAGCTTGACGATCTCGTCCATCTTCTTTCTCATCGTCGCTCCGTCGCGGGCCAAAATATGCCCAGCCACGAGGGAGTTCATTCGCTGAGACTGTCCTTGCAATTCACCAAGCTGCTTGAGCGGAAGGACATTGATCTTGAAGATCGTTTCGATGCGATCGCTGAGCTGCATCAACCCGACAATGGCCATGCCTCCCACGACCAGCAGCGACAGACAGATTATGCCGGAGCTGAGCAGCAACTTGGTTTTTGTCTTGAGGTTATTCAGCTTGTTCACCATGTGCCTCCTCGCCTGCGACTCTTCTGGTGATGGTGCTTCGAACGCCCTTCACACTCTCGTGCGACGGAACACTCGATTATTCTCCCCTCCCTCAGAATTCCTCAAATTCCTCTCCCGACGGACGGTGGCCGTCCCCCCCGACGGCGACTTTGGATATCTCTCTTCTCTTCGCTTTGGGGACAGGCGGCGGGAGATCTTGCGGCTTCGCAGACTCACTGAAGGCTTTCGAGATCGAACGCACTGCATGTTCCCGCACAGCGGCGATTCCCGGCATGGCGGCCTTTTCCGCTTCGGACAGCGTGAGCGTAAACAAGGCTATGCGGCGCAACAGTTCCTCCGATTGGGCCTTCATCGAGTAACTCGCACTGGTAATTTCCTCCACTAAGGCCGCATTCTGTTGGGTGGTCTGATCCACCTGCATAATCGCCTTGTTCACCTGATCGGTGCCGCTGGCCTGTTCCTGCGAGGCTGCGCTGATCTCCGCGATGATATCCGTGACGCGCTTCACCGAATTGACGATGTCTTCCAATGTCCTCCCGGACTGATTGACCAACTCGCTACCATCCGTCACACGTTGGATCGATTCGTTGATCAACCCCTTGATCTCCTTAGCGGCCAACGCCGACCGCTGCGCCAAGTTCCGCACCTCGGCCGCCACCACGGCAAATCCTCGGCCATGTTCGCCCGCCCGCGCCGCTTCCACCGCCGCGTTCAAGGCCAACAGATTCGTCTGGAACGCAATCTCATCGATCACCGTGATGATATCGGCGATCTTCTTGCTGCTCTTGTTGATCTCCATCATGGCCGCAACGGCCTGCTTGGTGACAGCGCCTCCCTGATTGGCTGTCTCCCGGGCTTCAATCGCCAGTTGGTTGGCTTGCTTAGCATTGTCGGCATTTTGTTTCACCGTCTCCGTCATTTCCTGCATTGATGCAGCGGTTTCTTCAAGCGAGCTGGCCTGTTCACTGGTCCGCTGCGACAGATCGGAATTGCCCTTATTGATCTCCTCGGAGCCGCTCACGACCGATTCCACGACTTCCCGAACGGTGCTGATGGTCTGAATGAGATTTCGCACCACCGCATTGACACTGGTCTTCACCTTCTCCAGCTCGCCGTAGTAAACCCCGGTCATCTCCTGCGACAGATCGCTCGCCGCAACCCGGTCCAGGACCGTTTCTGCCTCAACTACGAGGCGCTCCATGTCAGCCGACGCCTGTTTCTGCGCCGTAATATCGGTTGCGAAGGTGACGACTTTATAGGGTTTCCTGGAAACATCGAGGATCGGGGTGAACGTGGCTTGCAGCCAGCACGCCTTGCCCCCTTTGCCCAACCACTGATATAAGCCGGCATCAGACTCCCCTCGGTTGAGCTTCTGCCAGAAAGCCACACACTCTCCACTGTTTGCAGAAGCCGAGGGACAGAACATCCGGTAATGCTGGCTTTTAATTTCATCGAGACGATAGCCCACGGCGCTCAAAAAGATGGCGTTGGCGTTCCGCACCGTCCCATCCATATTGAATTCCACCATCGCCTGACCCTGGTCGATGGCTTTCAAGATGCCCTCGGACTCAATCGCCGCCAACTGCTGTGCGGTCACATCCGTCGCATACTTCACGACTTTGTAGACTTTCCCGTCGGCGTTGAGAATTGGGTTATAGGAGGCCTGGATCCACACATCCTGAGCGTTCTTGCGTTTTCGAGGATACACCCCCGCATCGAACTCACCACGGTTCAGTTTCGCCCAGAACGCCTGGTACTCGGCACTGTTCGCATAGCTGGAATCGCAGAACATCCGGTGGTGCCGGCCCTTGACCTCATCCAGGCGGTATCCCAGGCATTGGAGGAAGTTATCGTTCGCCACGATGACCGTGCCGTCCATATTGAACTCGATCACCGCTTGGGCTCGACTGATCGCGTCCGTAATACCCTTGACCTCGGAGTTTTTGGCGGCGATTTCGGCCTGTTGTGCCTGTTGTGCTGTCGCGGCGGTGGAGAGCTTCTCACCCATGTCATTAAACGCCTGCGCCAGCTGACCCACCTCATCCTGCGCCGCCACGGAAGCCCGTGCCGACAGATCGCCACCGCCCAGCCGTTGCGCTGCCTGCAATACCACTGTCATGTTTCGTGCGATGAACCGGGCCAGCAACCAACTGAACACGATCCCCACGACGACCCCGCCGAGGTTGACGATGATCAACATCACTTTCGCGGTGGCATAGAGCGCTTGGGCGCTCTCATATTGCTGCCGGGCGCTCGCCTGAGTAGCCTCCACCAACTGCGCAAGGCGCTTGCTGACAGCCTCGTACGACAGCCGCGTTTCGTGATCGATCCGTGCCATCGCTTGCGCCTGCTTGCCCTCCATTGTCAACTCGATGGTAGTCATCCGGTTGGCCCGATAGTCAGTGAGCGCCTGGGTGAATTCTTCAAATATGTTCCGTACCGAATCCGAACTGATCAGCTTTTCGAACTGGGCCTTGTTCTCGTCGTTCTGCTTCGACAAATCAGCGATCTTGACGAGCGACGCCTCCTGGTGCGTCTTGTCCGTAGCCGTCACCGCACGCAGCACCCAAAACCGCACCATCGACAGATTATTTTGTATCGTGAGCGCCTGGCGAACCGCGTTGAGCTGTATCTCGTAAAGATTCTCGGTATTTGCATTGATCGTCTTCAAGTTGATTACGCCCATCGTCCCGACCACCGTCATAATGCTGCCGATCACAGCAGACCCGACCATGAGTTTGGTCATAAGGGTTTGGTTCTTAAACCACG
>JANPKE010000064.1:0-2900 GCA_031425875.1 Nitrospirota bacterium | reverse complement strand
GGTCGAGCGGATCACCCACGAAAGAGGGGTTGTATCTACCGTGGAAGGCCCAAGCTGGGGAATTCAATTCATTGATCGCCTTGCGCCTTCTTTAGCCCGGCGCTTGCTCGTCGTTGAAACCACTTGACCGCCTCCACAATGGCCAACGGGAGAAGGGCCATGGCCGCCATCAGTTCCCAATCTTCCACCGGTAAGGGCGCGACCTTAAAGATGGGCCCCAGGAACGGAATGGTCAGAATGCCGACTTGCAGGGCAAGAGAGGCCACCACAGCCCAGATGAGGGCATGGTGGGTCGTCACTCCCACGTGGAACAGCGACCAACGATCACTCCGGCAATTGAAGGCATGCACTAGCTGAGCCGCGACCATCACGGTAAACGTCATTGTCCGAGCCTGCTCAGGGCGATGACCGCCAACATCAGAACCTCGCCGGTGGTCCACGGTCTTCCACCGTCCAGTAGGCGCGCCTGGGTCTGTCGCGGCGACTGCTGCATCAGATCCGGCGCTTTCGGATCGACCGCCAGTGCGAGGGCGGGAAAGCCGTCCGTCACAAGATTCATCCACAGAATGTGAATCGGCAGGAGACGTTGCGTCAATTGCTTGCGCAGGTGTCGATTCGCCGGTGAGTGAAGCTTCTTGAGCTTGGAAATTCGTCGTGTAGAACAGGCGCGCATCCGCCGGAATGCGGTCACCCGCTTCGAGGGCGACCACATCTCCTGTGACCAGTTCCCGTGCCGGAATGGACTGCAACGCACCGCCGCGAATGACGCGGGCCGTCGCGGCCGACATCTTGCGCAGGGCCGCCGACGATCGCTCGGCTCGGAACTCCTGCACAAACCCCAGCACACCATTGAGAAACACGATGGCCAGAATCGCCGCTGCATCGATCCAGTCTTCCAACAACCCGGACACAATGGCCGCCCCGATCAGCACCCACACGATGAGGCTTGAGAACTGCGAGAGAAAGAGTTTCAGTAGCGAGCGAGAAGGAGCGTCTGGCAGTTCGTTGGGACCTTCTTGCGCCTGCCGGCGGACAACTTCATCGGCTTTCAGGCCAACGTTAAGGTCTGTCTGAAATTCACCAGCCAGAGTCTCCGTCGGTTTGGAATACCATGCCATTGCTCTCTTCGTCCCCCCTTGGTACCGACAGTCTCTTCTCAATCGGCATAATGTCCTTTTCTCTCGGCCTTCACAGCAGGGTGCATGCCATGCATAGCATGCGACTATCTGGCCTCCTTACGCTGTTCGCTGTGGCGTTATGCCACGTCAGCAAAGGGCCATGGTGGTCAAATGCAACACAAAGAAGGTGGGAGTACTTGGAGGAGTGATTGATTGCTGGTCACCCGTTAAAGAGAAGCCAGAGCCCCAGGGCGGAGACGACGAAGAAAAGCCACGGAAGGAACATGCTCGTGTCTCCGGGTGGGGCCAGAGCAAAAGAAAGCAGACCGCAAGCGGGGGATCAGCTAAACCAGCGGGTCAGCGACGGTCGGTCACCTTCCCGCCTGAGGCTCGCTCACCATTGATTGTGGAAAAAGAGGAAGTATCCGATGGCGACGACAATTGCTTGCAACAGGATCAACCAACGCATGAGGCCCCATTTGGTCTCCGCTGTGGCTTCCTTCATTCTCATCATCGCTTGCAAAGAGGGGTCTGAGAAGATATAGGTCGCGACCACTTCCCTGGCGTCCTCCCGACTCATGTTTCCCTCAAGCTGAACCTGGTCGACCGCTTTGTTGCGATCGCCTTGCGACAACGCCTCCAATGCCTTCTTGGGAAGATCGTATTGCACTTTTGCCTCCTTCGTCGTCGTGAGGGAGAGTCTAGCAGAAAAAACCGCTGCGCGTCTTCCTCATTTCCACTGTGCTCTGAGTGAGACGCATAGGTGCCGAGGCCTAGATTCTCCCCCTGGCCAGTTCCTCTATAGTGTGTGCTGCCCAAACCCCACATACCTCACACGCAAGGTCGGGCCAGGCATGGATCCTACGACTCAACTAGGTCCGCTCGTCAGTTGAGTCTGATACCGAACCGGTTCACTCGTCGCCTCGATCATCTTAGAACCTCTATGATTGCACGCTCACAGCGACACTCCACCAATCTTTTCGGCTTCATAGTAATTGTTTTCCCCTTCATCGACATGCGTGCGGATCACGCGAAGTCCATTGCGTTCGAGAGCGCGCGTGTACGCGATTCGACCAAGCGACCAACAGTCGAGACCGGTGGTGACATCCTGCCAGGTTCCTGTTTCGACAGGCGCCGTGAAGAGAAAATGCCCTCGCGGCTCGAGCATCTCCGATACACGATGGATGAAGGCCAGCTGCTCGTTCTCGCGTAGAAAAGCCACGAGGCCGATCGAGATGACCGCCTTAAAAGTCAGCCCAAAGTGGTCACTGTCAAGGGCCGACGCGCATTGCGTGGGAATCGTGGGGAAACGTAATCGAAATTGTCTCAGCAATGTAGGAGATGTATCGATCGCCCATACCGCGAGCCCGGAGTTCACAAGGACCTTCGTAATGGGATACCCTCCGCCGCAGGCGATTTCGACGACGGGAGCACCAAGCGGTAGAGATCTCGCCCAGCTCTGAACAACCTCAGCTCCTACGCAGGACCGATCTCGATCCTCAAGATACTTCAGTGCCTGCGTTTCATAGAACCGTGCCGCATCCATCATCTGTTTCGTCCCTCAATGTCAGTTCGTGTCCACATTGCAGACCGTAGCGTGATACGATCATCACTCATGTCCTTTGTCTTTGCTGACCGCCCTTGATGGCGCCGAGGCTCCACGACAATTGCTGGACGAGGTGCTCGTGCGCTCCAGGACAGCCCTCATAAAAGGCGTCACAGAGGATGCGTTCTTTATCGCGTTGACGTTGC
Organism: Nitrospirota bacterium; assembly: GCA_031425875.1. Lineage (GTDB taxonomy): Bacteria > Nitrospirota > Nitrospiria > Nitrospirales > Nitrospiraceae > Nitrospira_D. Next base: position 30 of record JANPKE010000064.1, on the reverse strand, counting down.
TAAGGAGCAAATGGCGTCCCGATAAAAAGG
>JANPKE010000063.1:0-1610 GCA_031425875.1 Nitrospirota bacterium | reverse complement strand
CGACAGTTCCCGCTCTCACCTCATTGGGTTTTTTTCAGGCCTGATTGTTGTTGCCAGTGTGCTCGGGGCGTTTGGGATTCCGCTGGTCAGTTCCGAGGGGATGACCATCAGATCGCACCTGGTCCACGGTGATCTGCCGATTGCCACCGACGATGCGGCTTGGCAACAGGTCTCGCCAATCACGATTCCCCTGAGCGGGCAAGTGATCACCAGGCCAGTGTGGCCGGAACCCACGGTGCGAGCATTAACCGTACGGTCTATTCACAACGGGACCGAGATCGCCTTTCTACTGGAATGGCAGGACAACACGAAGAATGATCGGCTCACTCCGGGGACCTTCCGGGATGGCGTCGCGATCGGTCTTCCGCTTGGCGATGCACCGGCATTTTTCTGCATGGGGCAGCTGGACCACTACATCAATATCTGGCATTGGAAAGCGGACTGGCAAACAGATATCGATCGACGGGCCGCTCGGACATCAGAAAAAAAAGAAGGCGGGGTTCGGACATTCGAAGTCATTCCCCGACGGGTTTCGTCCGTGGAGGATTTGATCGGTGGGGGATTCAGCACGTTGACCACAAAAGATAAACAAGGGCGGGTGCAGGGACAGGCGGTATGGAAGGACGGTGTTTGGCATGTCGTGATGCGCCGCCCTTTGGTGAGCGAAGAGCAAGAGAATGAAGCCACGCTTATTCCTGGTCGTATTCAGACCGTGTCATTCGCCGTCTGGAATGGGGAAAATAAAGAGCGAAACGGCCAGAAGGCTGTGGCGCCATGGTTTCAGCTCAGCATCGATCCCGTAGTAGGGCGGTGAAACAGGCTGCCAGCTTCGTTCTCAGTCGTCCGTCTCCTTGCGACGTACCCCAGAGGGTACGCCTCAGTTGCCGGACTCCCTGTGGCCTTACTGGACAGCCTGTTTGACCACCCTGCGAGAGAGATGGATCGCATCCGGTTTGGAGGAGCGTTTGGTGAATAGAGGAGCGCTGATCGTGGTGTTGGTGGGCCTGTTCCTCTTCGCCGACGTCGGGGCCGCACAGGTCGAGACGCAATCCAATGGGATGACGGAGGAAGAAGCGGTCAGGCTTGGTGAGGAATTCGGGATCGTCGTCGGAGCTGTGGACGAGGACATTCAAAAGGAGCTCAAGCTCCAGCAGCCGCAGGGAGTCGCCGTGTTCGAAGTGATTGGGAATTCACGCGCGGATTACGCAGGGATTAAGGTTCGTTCCGTCATTAAGGAAATCGATAAACAGGAGATCCGAAACATGGCCGATTTCGGACGCGCCATCAAGAAAGCGATGAAAGAATGTAATTTTACGGTCGGAACCTATGAGCCAGCAGATCCAGGTGATCCGGTCGGCTGGGGCGTCAATTTCCACTTTGTTGGTTGCAAACGAGATTAAGGAGTGAAGGTCGTTTGAACATGGTAAGGCTGCGAATCGTCGGTATAATCGGGATGCTAGTGATGGCGGGTTGCCTGATTAGCCTCTATCACGATCAGGCTCTTGCTCAGCAGGCGAACAGTCGGTCTGTGCCTGAGTGGGCAGCTGAAATCGAGAAAATCTTCATCCGTTCTGAAGACTGCAAACAGTGCCATGAGCGTCATTACGAAG
>JANPKE010000062.1:0-3182 GCA_031425875.1 Nitrospirota bacterium | reverse complement strand
CTAGAGAGCCAGCGGCAACTCGCCACCTTGATCAGTAATCTTCCGGGCTTCGTCTATCGGAGTCGATATGACCGTAACTGGACATTCGAGTATCTCAGTGAGGGCGTGTCAGATTTGACTGGATATCCCGTCGAGGACTATCTCGTGCAGCGAACGATCTCGTATAGCGAAAATGCCCATCCAGGGGACCGTGAGCGCATCTGGCAGGAGGTTCAGACGGCCGTGAGGCAGCATCGCCCGTTCGAGATGACCTACCGAATCCTGACCAAATCGGGCGAAGTCAAATGGGTCTGGGAACGGGGTGAAGGGATTTATGCTCAGGACGGCACACTCAATTATTTGGAAGGGTTCGTCACTGACATCACCGAACGGAAGCGAGCCGAACACTTGCTGCGGCAGAGCGAAGAACGCTACCGGCGTCTGATCACCATTTCGCCCTATGCGATCTTGGTGCATCGAGGTGATCACTTTATCTTTGCCAATGATCAAGCCATCAAGCTGTTCGGAGCGGTGAAGGCCGAAGAGATCCTCGAAAAGTCACCGATGGACCTGTTCCATCCTGATGATCACGTCGTCATTCGAGAGCGAATCCATGAACTGCTTGAAGGCAGAGTACAACTGCCCATGCTCGAAGAACGGATCATGACGCTCGATGGGAGGGCGGTTGACGTCGAGGTCAGTATGGCGCGATTCGTGGATGAAGAAGGTCCGGCTATCTTGGCCATGCTCCGAGACATCAGTGAACGGAAACGACTGCAGGAACAATTGCGTAAGACCGAGCGGATCGCCGAACTGGGTACCCTAGCCTCCGGCATGGCCCATGAGATCGGGACACCGATGAACGTCATTCTCGGCCGTGCCGAATATCTGATGGACCGTGTGACGGAAGAGCCAGTGAAAAAAGGGCTTCACACCATTGTCACGCAGGTTGAGCGGATTACGAAGGTGATGAATCAGTTGCTGACGTTCGCGCGACGCAACGCCCCGGAGCGGTGCCCCCTGGACCTTCGAGGAACGATAGAAGCGGGCATGGAGTTGTTTCAGGAACGTCTCGCACGAAGTCAGATCCAGGTGGAGCTAGCGTTGGCCGACGACTGTCCCCTGGCGCTGGCCGATCCAGATCAGATGAGCCAGGTCTTCATCAATCTGGTGATGAACGCCGTGCATGCTATGCCGGACGGCGGAATGCTACGAATCGGCCTGGCGCCGGAGAAACAAATGGTGAAACTCACGATAGCTGATACGGGCCATGGCATTCCCCGGGATGTGGTCGAGAAAGTCTTCGAGCCGTTCTTCACGACGAAAGAATTCGGTCAGGGGACCGGCCTGGGGCTCACGGTGGTGAAGGGCATCATTGAAGAACATCAAGGTTCCATTGTCGTTGAAAGTGCAGAAGGGAAGGGCACGACGTTTACAATTGTGCTACCGCAAGGTGACAGCCAGTGGCTTGTATCTCCTGTGGCATCCCGCGACAGCTGATCCATCCTTGACTGTGGTTTTTCTCACCAGGCAAAGCATCTTCATTCCTCATCAGGGCTTGATTTTCCTGGAATTACCCCTCCTTCTGTTCTCCTTCTCATGGCATGCCCCTTGCCAGTTAACCAATCTAAGAGCTTGCAAAGACCGGATGGGGGCCGGAGAGGATGTCGCGCATGACGAAGGGAAAGGCCGCTGTGTTGCTGATCGTCGAGGATGACCGCGAAATGCGCAGTCTGCTGTGCGATGAATTTTGCGGGACAGGGTATCAGCTGCGTGAAGCACGGAATGGGGACGAAGCATTTCTGGCCGTGTTGCAGTCCGTGCCGGATGTGATTTTGACCGATCTACGGATGCCGGCAGGAGGAGATGATTACATCAGCCGGTTGCGGACCGTGGCACCCACGTGTCCCATCGTCGTCATCACGGGATTCGGCGATCCGGCATTGAAAGCTCAGGTATTGAAAGCAGGAGCGAACGCGTACTTTGACAAACCCGTCCGTGTTGCCGAGCTGAAGGCTTGTGTGCAACAATTGCTCGACCACAGACCTGGAGCTGATAGCTGACGGCATATGCCTTATGCTCTTCATCTCGAAAAATGAGCCCGCTTTGTTTGACTCAGAACGTCTTGATGGATCGCCGCAGACGGATCCCATCATTGCTGCGCGAATCGAAGCGATTAAGCAATTAGCAGAAGGACTCTCCGACCGCGTAGCGGTGATGGACCCATTATTCAACATCGTCTACGCGAACGAGGCGGCCTGGGCTGTCGACCAAACTCACACACCTCGCCGACCTCACGCCAAATGCTATGAAGCGTTTGCGCACCGGACCGACCCTTGCGGGACCTGTCCGGCCGTAAAGGTATTGGAGGCACCAGCGATCCAGAGCGTATCTTGTTCCAGCGGAGGAGACGGCACGGCCTGCGGGATGCAGCAAGCATTTCCCTTGGCGGATGCGCAGGGAACCGTGGCGTCGATGCTGGTGCTCTTTCATCCCACGCCGAAGTCTCATCGTCGAGCAACGCCACAGGACTCTACCGGTCAGGCGGGAGGCGACGGGCTAGGGGATTTGATCGGTCGAAGTCCGGCCATGCGGCAGCTTTTCGACATGACTCGTCTTGTGGCGGACAGTTCCGCGACCGTCCTCATACAAGGGGAGAGCGGAACGGGTAAAGAACTTCTGGCTAGAATGATTCATGCGCTCGGTAACCGGAGAGATCGGCCGTTCGTCGTCGTCGATTGCGGATCCCTGCCAGAGACATTGCTAGAAAGTGAACTGTTCGGGCATGTGAAGGGCGCCTTCACCGGGGCGGTCGCCAATAAGCGTGGGCTCTTCGAAGAGGCAGACGGCGGGACCATCTTCCTCGACGAGATCGCCGATACCACGCCGACCTTTCAAGCGAAGCTGCTCCGCGTCCTGCAAGAGGGCGAGATCAAGCCTGTGGGTGGAACCAGGTCGCTGAAGATCCATGCGCGGGTCCTCTCTGCCTCGAACAAGGATCTGGCCGAACTGGTGAAGGCTAAGACGTTTCGGCAAGATCTTTACTATCGACTCGCCGTGTTGCCGCTCTATTTGCCGGCTCTTCGTGAACGGCGAGACGACATCCCGCTGTTAGTCCAGCACTTCGTCGCCGCTTCGTGCACTCGACATCATCAACCGGTTCGGCAGGTCGCCGAGCGAACGATGAGGACGTTGCGCGACGC
>JANPKE010000061.1:0-2331 GCA_031425875.1 Nitrospirota bacterium | reverse complement strand
CGTGGATCTCTTTCACGGCGTTCAGCACTTGTGTCATGTGAATGTGATCATCTTCGAGCGCGACCATGAACAACGTATTGCGATCGATCGAGCCACCGGTTCCGGAGACCGTCCCGGTCTGACCACTGCCTCCCACACCCTTGATCATCGTATAGCCCTTGATCCCCACGTCCTGAAACATGGCGAGGATCGCCTCTTCAAGTTTCTCCCCACAGACAATCTGCAGCATCTTCATGATCGTGCTCCTGGACCGTTGTGCCGTTGGCCTGCCGGTCCTTGATCGGGTGGTCTTCCTGCCAGGCTATGGTGTCCGGCCACTTTCTGACAGCGCATGCCGTGCTCAAGCGACGAGGCAGAAATCAGGGTCAGCGTCAGATGTCCAACGAAGAAGTCAGTCCTTGATGTGAGTGCCCTCGTCTTTCTGTGAAGTATGCCAATTACGGAAGATAGCCCAAGACATCCTCTTCACGAACGAGCACCAACGCATTATCGTCCCCCTCCACGTCTCTGGCGGCGTGTTTTTCGTACAGGATACGTTCGCCCGGTTTGAGGGTGGTCTTCACAAAGGTCTTCTTCTTGACCTTTTCCTTCGAATCCTTGTCCTCGACAAAGCGACCAGCCCCCACGGCGAGGACCTCTCCTTCCACCGGTTTCTCTTGCGCGTTGTCCGGGATGATAATGCCACCGGCGCTCTTCTCCCTCGGTTCGCCGGTCCGGATTAAGACCCAATCGTGCAATGGTTGTAAGTTCATCGACGTCCATCCTTTCATTCACGCGCGAAGTATGCCATCGGTGTCCCCACGACACCACAGAAATGCGATGACGGCGCTCGGCATTAGCGTAGCACGTCTGTTATAGCAAAGCGGGAAAAGGGGACAGTGTCCCCTTTCTTTTTCCTCTGAAGACGAAGCGAATCTTTGGATAGAGCGGTGACGTGGGCGGATGCCAAACATCCTGTGCTCCAAGAGGAATTTGGCCGCCGATTCTACCTCAATTCAACTCAACTGCGGAATCCGGGGTTATTGGGGTTATAGGTGACACAGTCTGCTGGGTCGAGTCTGAACGACTTCACCTTCACGCCCTTCCCCGTGAGCGGCGCCTGAGCGCGCCGCGTGGAGGCGTCCGGTTGATGGACTTATTCGGCGACTTTTTCACCAACGGTGATCAGAATAGGGTACGCGAAGTGAATGTCACGGCCAACACGATGGGCCCCCACACCGAGGTCATCGTGCCCAATATCCGCCGTGACGAGTTGCCGGAGCTTTTCGTCGTCACCCGGATTGGGGAACGACGCAGCAAGTTGTTTTTCAAGCTCCATCTCGACCGTATAGCGTGCGGTTCTGATATGACGTAATCCCGACGCGTAAACCATGTGGGACATCTCTTCAACGCTGAGGGCCTGCGTGTGCGAAGGGTCACGCAGTTTCTCCATCCGATTGTACGCAGCAGTTTTTTCAGCGGGGAGCACCGCATCCACAACCATGACCTTGCCGCCAGGCTTGCACACCCGCACCATTTCTATCAGCACCGCCATCGGATGAAGGAAGTGGTGGAAGCTATAGCGGGTCACCACAATGGAAAACTGCGCATCTGGAAATGGAAGGAGCAGCACCGTGCCGATGTGCCACGCGACATTCTGGAGATTGCGTTCGCGTTGTCTCTTTGTCGCCTGCTCGATCATGTTGGGCGTGATGTCGATGCCGGTCACATGGGCGACATGCTCGGCAAACGCGCAGGCCACTAAGCCAGGACCACAGGCGACATCAAGCACCACATCCGATTGAGCGGCTCCAGCGCATTGAACCAACAGGTGCAGGGCATCGGAATGCCCAGGCCACTCAGCGAATGGTTTGGCCTGCAACGAAAACTGCTGAATGATGGTGTGATCGTGGCTCACAGTGTTCTCCGCGAGGGTTGCCCGACTAGATTAGGCGGATCCATCGAAGAACCGGGTCCGCCATGTTCTATCCGCGTCATACACCTTCAATAATCGCAAACAATATCTCATCATCGACGATGGTGCAATGAGTGACGGCCCATCGACGATGTATTGCGAGTTCTTATACGGATCGGCGTAAGGCCTTCCCTTGAGAAGTTCACCTTCCCAAGCCGACTGCACAGCCTGTCAGTCTTCCTGGGATGTGCATGGGTGGGACTAGACCCGCAAGCCTCTTGTCGATAGGAAAGGCCTCATATTTCATACGCGATATATATCGCTTGACTCCTATGCCCATTGCGCCCAGGGTGATGATAGTCAGGTGTGAAGCCCCGCTGGCTGTCCTATCCCTCGCGCTTCCTGACCATTCCCAGCGTGACCGATTCCCCAGTCTC
>JANPKE010000060.1:0-7977 GCA_031425875.1 Nitrospirota bacterium | reverse complement strand
AGGTTGAGCTCATAGGGTCTGGTTGTTTTCAAGAAGGGGGTGACTCCCATTTCTACTGCAACTGTTGTGTACATAATCCTTTCGGTGATCTTCGGGGCCGTGGTTGGTGCTGGGATATTTGATTTCCTGCGACGACGGATGATGGGCGCCAAGCAGGCTGAGGCAGAAGACTTGGCCAAGCAGGTTGTGCAGAACGCACAACGAGAGGCCGAGAATGTTGTCAAAGAAGCCAGGTTTGAAGCCAAGGATCTGGTCTTCAAGGCGAAGTCCGAATTCGAGCAAGAGCAGAAAACCAAACTTGCTGAACTCTCGACGGTGGAGAAGCGTCTGATCCAACGAGAAGGAGGGCTTGACGGAAAGGTTGCTGCCCTCGAAAAGAGAGAAAATGAGTCACGCAAGCGCGAGGTGGATTTCGCGAAACGAGAAGAGGGGCTGGCGGTCAAAGAGTCTGCTTGCGCCAAGGCTGAACGCGAACATCGAGACGCGCTGGAACGGGTCGCCGGGATGACGGCCGAGGAAGCCAAGAAACAATTGATCCTCGAAATGGAATCGCAAGCGAGGCTCGATGCTGTAGGCCTTGCCAAGCGAACGATCGAGGAGGCCCGTGAGAACGCCGAACGTGAGGCGCGGGAAATCATCACCAGTTCGATTCAACGCGTCGTTCGTGACTATGTCGCGGAATCCACGATCTCGGTGGTTCCCATCGCCAACGATGCGATGAAAGGTCGAATCATCGGTCGGGAAGGGCGCAATATTCGTGCGCTTGAAGCGGCGACGGGCATTGATCTGATCATCGACGAAACCCCTGAGGCCGTGATTATCTCTGGATTCGATCCATTGCGGCGCGAGATTGCCAAAGTGTCGCTGGAGCGCCTGATGCACGATGGGCGCATCCATCCCACGCGCATCGAGGAGATCGTCGAAAAGGTCAAGATCGACATTGACAAGCTAATGTATGAAGAAGCAGAGAAAATTATTTTCGAACTGGGGCTCTCGGATTTTCATCCTGAGTTGATCAAAGTCTTGGGGCGTCTCAAGTATCGCACGAGCTACGGGCAAAATAACCTCTATCATGCCCGCGAGGCCTCGTACATTTGCGGCATTATGGCGTCGGAATTGGGTCTCGATGTCCGACTGGCTCGGCGCGGCGCCTTGCTCCATGACATCGGCAAGGCGGTCAGCCATGAAGAAGAGGGACCGCATGCCATGTTGGGGGCCGAGATCGCCAAGAAATACGGCGAATCTCCAAAGATCGTCAACGCGATCGCCGCGCATCACGAGCAGGTCGAGCCGATTTGCCCGGAGAGTGTGTTGGTGGCGGCGGCCGAAGCGTTGTCCGCGGCGCGTCCTGGTGCGCGACGGGAAGCGCTGGAGTCTTACGTGAAGCGGTTGGAAAAGCTGGAGTCCCTGGCGACCGGGCATAAGGGCGTACAGAAAGCGTACGCGATCCAAGCGGGACGTGAAATTCGCGTCATTGTGAGGCAAGAGGACATCACCGATGCTGAGTCGTTTCAACTGTCTCGTGAACTGGCCAAGAAGATTGAACAAGAGTTGACCTATCCGGGACAGATCAAGGTCACCGTCATTCGAGAAAGCCGATACGTGGAATACGCCAAATGAAGGTCCTTTGTCTCGGGGACATCATGGGGGAGCCGGGCCGTCGGGCTGTCGCTCGGGCGGTGCCTCGGCTGGTGGCGCAGCATCATATCGATGCGGTCATCGCCAATGGTGAAAATCTGGCAGGAGGCTTCGGGGTGACGCCGGAGTTGGCCGAGGAACTGTTCGACACCGGCATCTCGGTGATCACCACCGGAAATCATGCCTGGGATAAGAAAGAGGCGATCGATTACTTTGCTCGTGAGCCCCGCTTGTTGCGGCCGGCGAACTATCCGGCGGGCGTCCCTGGAAATGGGAGCGTCGTCATCGAGACCGCAGGCGGTGAGCGGCTGGCCATCTTACAGTTGATGGGTCGGGTGTATATGCCGACGATCGATTGCCCGTTTCAGACGGCTAAACGTGAGTTGTCACGGTTGAAGCGCGAGACGTCCGCGATCATCGTCGAGATGCATGCGGAAGCCACGTCTGAAAAGATGGCCATGGGGCATTTCCTGGATGGGGAGGTGGTCGCTGTCGTCGGGACACATACGCACGTGCAGACGGCCGATGAACAAATTCTTCCGAAGGGCACTGCGTATATCACGGATATCGGCATGACGGGCCCGCTCCATTCGGTGATCGGAGTCAAAAAAGAATTGGCGATCGAAAAGTTTTTGACCGCGATGCCACGGCGGTTTGAAGTCGCATCAGGACCGTCCGTATTTTGTGCGGTTCTGCTTGAGCTCGATCCCCGCCTGGGCAAGGTGATCACGTTTGAACGCATTCGCAGCATCGACTAGCAGGCTGTTGAAAAAGTCCCCCAGCGGCGTTCTTGCACCGCTCAAGGCCTCAACGTACCACCTGGGCAAACGCCTGTTCACACAGGCGTTGGGTGGGCGGGTGAAAACAGCATACGCTTCAGTCTTTTGCTTGCCGCGGCCTTGCTGGACAGACTTTGTGAACAGCCTGCCGGCGAGCTTCAAAGGAGAGGACTCACGACTACGTACTCTCGCCCGCCCCTTTTTGCGTCCGAGTTGACATCGAGACAAGTCCTCACCGTCTCGGAACTGACTGCCATGGTTCGGGCTTCCCTCGAAACGGACTTTGCCGAGGTGTGGCTTGAAGGGGAAATTTCGAACCTGCGCGCACCAGGGTCCGGGCATCTCTACTGCACCCTCAAGGACCAGACGAGTCAGATTCGGGCGGTGATCTTCCGATCGGCGGCCGTTCGGTTGCGGTTCGGCCTGGAGGAGGGGCTGCAAGTCGTCGCGAAAGGGCGACTTTCCGTCTACGAGCCTCGTGGAGAGTACCAGGTCATACTTGATCACCTCGAACCCAAGGGGCGAGGCGCTCTTCAGTTGGCGTTTGAGCAACTCAAGCGTCGCCTGGAGGCCGAGGGGCTCTTCAATGTGGAGGGCAAACAATCGCTGCCCGCATTCCCTCGGACGGTCGGAATCGTGACCTCGCCGACCGGGGCGGCGGTTCGAGATCTGATCACGGTGTTGCACCGTCGCTGTCCTATCTTGAGTATCGTCATCGCGCCAGTACCGGTGCAGGGGGCCGGATCGGCTGAACAGATTGCAGCCGCCATTCAGGCATTGAATCAGCTCGGAGTTGTCGACGTCATCATCGTCGGGCGGGGCGGTGGCTCATCGGAGGATCTGTGGAGTTTCAACGAAGAAACCGTCGTGCGGGCCATCGCCACGTCACGGGTGCCCATCGTGTCGGCCGTGGGGCATGAGACGGATGTGACACTGGCCGACTTTGCGGCGGACGTACGGGCTGCAACCCCGTCCGCTGCCGCCGAACTCGTTGCCCCGGTGTTGACCGAGATCCTTGAGCGGCTGGGCATGCTCACCGCCCGCTGTCAGCAAGCCATGAGTGCACAATGCCTGGAACAGCATCAGCGACTTGATCTTCTGCTCGCCCATATGGGCAACATCCGTTTTAGAATTCTCAAAGAAGCTCAGCGGGTGGATGGCGCGGTGGCAGGCATGCGAGAAGCAGTCCGTGCCCATCTCAAGCAAGCGATGGTGAATGCGCAAACATGGACGCAAGCGCTACGCTCGAAGAGTCCAGCGCTCCACGTGGGTCGGGATCTGCAGATCGTTCCACAGTTGCGATCGCGTGTGATCGCTGCCATGAACCATAGCCTCAAACAGAAGGCCCAGCACCTCCATGCGTATCAGGGTCGATTGAACGGGCTGAGCCCGCTTGCGATTCTGGATCGGGGGTACGGGATCCTTGAGACGATGCCTGGCGGCCAGATCATTCGCGATGCCGGACAGGTCTCCGTCGGGGAGGAGGTCTTGGCACGTCTCAGCAGGGGTCAGATCCGATGTACGGTGGAGGAGGTCAGGGTGGATCCGTCAGTTTAAAAGCCGACTGAGACTTCGTTATAATGGGCGGCGAGTTGGCGTGAAAGGAGAGGGTTGTGGCTGGGGTGAAATTCGAACAAGCGATGGCCAGATTGGAAGCCATTGTGGGTGAATTGGAGAATGGAGATCTGCCTCTGGATGAATCGTTGAAGATTTTTGAGGAGGGCATTCGGCTGTCGAGGAATTGTTTAAAGGTATTAGAAGACGCTGAACGGAAAGTCGAAGTGCTCGTCCAGGATAAGAATGGGAAAAAGCAACTGCGCGCTTTCACCTCCGATGACATTGATATCCAGGGTTCCGCTGAAGACTCATAACAGGTCGCTCTTCTGAGTCTCGTTCTTTTCTCATCTTTCCCCCTTTGCGATTCTCATGGGTATGAACAAACGACGCGATAGGGATCGTTGTGACCATGTATTGGCGGCTCGGGGATTGGTGCAGAGTCGAGACGCCGCGATCCGAATGATTTTTGCGGGAAAGGTCCGAAGTAACGGAGCGATCGTCGACAAACCGTCCAGAGTGATTCCCGTCGATGCGGTCATCGAGATGATCGGCGAGACCCAGCCGTTCGTCAGCCGAGGGGGCGAAAAACTGGAGGCAGCGCTGGACGCCTATTCGATCGCCCCCCAAGGACTGATTTGTCTCGATGTGGGGTGCTCGACCGGAGGGTTCACCGACTGTTTACTCAAACGGGGGGCTGCGAAGGTCTACGCGGTTGACGTGGGCTACGGTCAATTCGATTGGCGGCTCCGACAGGACCCCCGGGTCGTGCTGAGTGAGCGGACCAACATTCGCTATCTGCCTCCGTCCGCCATCCCGGAGCCGGTTGATCTGGTCGTCATCGATGTCTCGTTTATTTCATTGACGAAAGTGCTGCCGCCCATCCTGCCGTTTCTTCGTGCTCCGGCCCGCGTCATCGCCTTGATCAAACCGCAGTTTGAAGTCGGTAAGGGCCAAGTCGGTCGGGGCGGCGTCGTGCGTGATGACGCACAGCGAGCAGAGGTTGTTCAGAGAATCGTCCAATTTGCGGCGGATAAGGGGCTGAAGACCATGGGGACCGTCGCGTCTCCGATCAAAGGGAAAAAAGGCAACCAGGAAATATTAGCAATCTTTGAGTACGATACCCCGTTTCATGGTATGTAAAGTCTGTCGTAATTGCTGAGCGTTCATTCAGGAGGGCCAATGAAAGTACTCGTCACGGGCGGGGCAGGGTTTATCGGGTCTCATGTGGTGGACCGACTCGTTGAAGAGGGGCATCAAGTTGTCATCGTCGACAATCTGGCCACTGGCAAGCGGAAGAATGTCAATCGTGCGGCGAGTCTCTACAAGACCGACATAACCAGCTGGCGTCTTGAACGGGTGTTTCGCAATGAACGCCCTAATATTGTCCTCCACCTGGCGGCTCACATCAATGTCCCTCGTTCGATAGCCGATCCGGTGTTCGATGCGCAGATCAATGTCTTGGGAACCATGAACGTGTTGCAGCAAGCGGTTCGGTATGGCTGCCGAAAGGTCGTGTTCTCCTCATCCGGTGGAGCGATCTATGGTGAACAGGCGACGTTTCCGGCAGTTGAATCTCACGCCACCAACCCACTCTCACCCTATGGCATCAGTAAACTGTGCGGCGAACATTACTTGTCCTATTTCCAACGGGTGAGCGGGATTCCAGTCGTCAGTCTCCGGTATGCGAACGTCTATGGGCCGAGACAGGATCCCGATGGAGAGGCAGGAGTCATTGCCATCTTCATTCAAAAGATGTTGAACAACGAGCAGCCCATCATTCATGGAAACGGCCGTCAAACGCGCGATTTCGTATTTGTTGACGACGTGGCCGAAGCGAATCTGGCCGCCATGGGGCAGGATGCACATGGAGTGTATAACGTCGGCACCGGGGCTGAAACCTCCGTCAATGAGCTGTTCCGGATGCTCGCCGGGCTGACTGCGTCAAGCGTCAAGGAAGTGCATGGTCCAGCCAAAGTCGGCGAGCAGATTCGCAGCGTGGTTGACCCATCAAGGATCAAACAAGAACTTGGGTGGGAGGTCAAGGTGGACCTTGCCGAGGGGCTGAAGCAGACGGTAGAATTTTTCCAAGGGAAGAGCCGCTAGCCTACAGGCTGACAGGCAGGACGAACCACGCGCCAACTAGTACGCTCTCAGACGAACCTGCCGACTCGCGACTGCCAGTGTCTTAACGAGCTTATCCGATCAGTATCGAGGGACGCTCCCATCAACTTGGATTGACCAGGCATCGATCCCGCCGATCAAATTCTTCACGTTCGAGAATCCCTGCTGGAGGAGAAAGCCTGTGGCATCTCCACTTCGCATCCCATGATGGCAGTAGGCGATAATTTCGGTATTTTTGTCCAACTGGGACAGTGAGGTGGGTAGCGTGCCCAGCGGAATGAGGAGAGAGTTATCCAGCTTCGCGAGCTGGTTTTCCCAAGGCTCGCGCACGTCCAGGAGTACCAACTTATCCCCTTTATCGATTCGAGTCTTCAGTTCTTTCGGCGTAATGACAAAACTCATATGATGTCCTCCTCGTTGCTAGGCCAAATCATAAGCGACTGAGGAAAAGACTGTCAAATGCGGTTCGCCGTGCACGTGATGGCGCGTCCTGCTTCTTTGCCCCAGGACTCACACCGTTTCGAATGTCCATCGTCCCCGCCGGTCTGGAATGGTGAGTGCTTGGGTGAGATGTGTGATGAAGACTGATCGTGGAATCTCTTCCGCGCCGAACCGGCTGACATGGGGAGAGAACTGTTGGCAATCGATGAGGCGATAGCCCCACGCGTGAAGCTGTCTGACAAGCCTCACGAGTGCCACCTTAGATGCGTCATCGACTTTTGTAAACATCGACTCGGCAAAGAAGGCGCCACCAAGCGAGACACCATAGAGTCCTCCGACCAGGCGATCATCCTGCCACGTCTCGACCGAATGGGCGTAGCCGAGTTCGTGCAAGCGGGTATAGGCGTTCAGCATGTCATCGGTGATCCAGGTGCCTCCCTCGGGATATTGCGGGCGCGGTCCCGCACACTGTGTCATGACCTCTCGGAAACAAGTGTCGAGGGTGAGGGTCAACACGTTTGAACGAAGGGTTCGCTTGAGACTGCGTGAGACATGGAGTTTGTCAGGGAGCAATACGGCACGAGGATCTGGCGACCACCAGAGAATGGGTTGATCGTCGTTGTACCAGGGGAAGATCCCATGACGGTAGGCTTCGAGTAACCGCTCCGGACAGAGATCACCTCCTACGGCGAGTAGCCCTTCTGGCGATGCCCGATCAACCGGAGGGAAACGAAGATCGTGCTGATTCAAGCGGAACATTGCCGCTTACGATACGTGAAGCAACGCGAAAAGGCCACGCTGGAAGAAAGATGAAAGAGGCGTAGTCGTTCAGACTCAATCTTCCAGTCAGAGTCAGCAATCAACCCGTTCCGGTAGTGCACGACTGCTATCGGATCGCGCGGCCATCAGCGATTCGTATAAACGCTCAAGCCATTGTCGCCCTCACTGATAGACCATCCAATACGAACGCATCCCGTCACGCTCAGCAAGCGTCCGGCAGTGTACCTCAGTCTGGCATGGACGCTCGCGTGAACCCTGGGCTGTCATGTCGTTACCGCGCGCATAATCCACAACGTATTCCTTGCGTGATGTGGAGCAGCCACTTAGCGATAGGATCAGCCACAGCAACACGCCGAGTGCGAGAGCCCCTTTGTAGCCATTCTGAAGCCCCTGACCCTCTTGGGATTGCACGAATATGAACATCGTTGCCTCCTTTCCGTGCGAGTGAAAAAGAACTGGATCTTGACCAATGAGCCGGTGCGTCAGACTTCCATCCTGCCTAACCTTCACGAGATCCAAACCCGCATTTGGAGTGGGCTCTACCCCCCTTCTGGTGAGTGCTGTGAGCCGCTCCAGTTAGCGGCTCAGATGACTTCCTCCCTTGGTGGAGGCGGTAGCTCCATTGCCTGCAAGTCGAGTTGTTGCGCCATCTGCTCCCGCG
>JANPKE010000059.1:0-2640 GCA_031425875.1 Nitrospirota bacterium | reverse complement strand
CATCGGAACATGCGGCTTTGCCTTGTCCCGCGTACAAACCTCAGGTATCCTGCGTATCCGCTGATTAGCCGAAAGGACGTGCTGCGACAGTGACAGGCCCAAACTCGACAGATCATCGGATTGCCTCATGCCGAATTGGCGTCAGGCAACAAACAACGAGATACAACTCGTTATGACTGATTACAGCGTACTCGGCAATTTATTGCTGATCTACACCGTCTCCATCGCCGTGGTGTTTCTGTTTCATCAATTCCGACTGCCGTCCATCGCCGGATTTCTCGTCGCCGGGGCGTTGATCGGCCCTCATGGTCTCAATCTGATCTCTGACATCGCGACGGTACAAGTGCTGGCGGAAATTGGGATTGTGTTGCTGCTGTTTACCATCGGTATCGAATTCTCGCTGCGGCAGCTAACCTCGCTTCGGCGACTGCTCCTGATCGCCGCTCCGATCCAAGTCGGGGGAGTCATCGTGATCACGTGGCTCGGCGGGATGCTGGTCGGGTTACCGGCCTCGCAGGCGATCTTCTGGGGCTTTCTGCTCTCGCTGAGCAGCACGGCCATCGTGTTGAAGGCATTGGCCGCCAACGGAGACAGCGATTCGCCTCACGGACGAGCCACCATCGGCATTCTGGTCTTCCAAGATCTGGCCGTCGTCCCCATGATCTTGCTGACACCCATTTTGGCCAGTCCCGATGGGGGCACGCTGACGCCTGTGCTGTTCTCGTTGGGCAAGTCTCTGGTGGTGGTCGCGTGCATCGTCGCGGCTGCGTGGTATGCGGTCCCGAGACTCCTCGAACACATCGTTCGCAGCCGAAGCCGGGAACTCTTTCTGTTGACCATCATTGTTATGTGCCTCGGCATTGCTTGGTTGACCTCTCTCGGCGGGCTCTCACTTGCTCTCGGAGCGTTCATCGCCGGACTCGTAATCTCCGAATCGGAGTACAGCCACCAAGCCATTGCCGAAGTGCTGCCCTTTCGCGACAGTTTCAACAGTCTGTTCTTTGTCTCGATCGGCATTCTGATGGATTGGCGGATTCTGCTGGAGTATCCACTCGTCGTGACCGGTGTGTTACTCCTCGTCCTGCTCGTCAAGTTTATCGCTGGAACGGGAGCCGTCTTAGCAGTCTCCATCCCACCCCGATCCGCCGTCATGACAGGCATTGCCCTCGCACAGGTGGGTGAGTTCAGTTTTATCCTGGCACAAGTCGGCCTGGAGGATAAGCTCTTGTCCGGACCGCCGTACCAAATCTTTCTGGCGGTCTCGATCTGTTCGATGATCATCACACCGCTCCTGATGCAGTGGTCCCCCCATCTCGCACGCCGCGTTGAGGCGGTACAACGCCTTCGCCACTGGTTTCCCGGACAGACCACCGCTCATGTGCTTGAGGCAGAAGGACGGCATCTCCGCATCAAGGACCATGTCATTATCGTGGGGTATGGGTTGAATGGGCGCAACCTTGCTCGCGTCTTGAGCGAGACGGAAGTGCCACATATCGCCTTAGATCTGGATGGTGACACGGTGCAGCGCGAGGCCGCCCATGGCTTGCCGCTCTATTATGGCGATGCGACGAATCCGAATGTGTTGCGGCATGTGAAAATCGACGATGCGCGAGTCCTGGTCATCGCAATCTCCGATCCGTTCATGGCCCGCCGGACCGTACAGGTCGCCCGAGCCTTGAACCCGAAAATTCATATCGTTGTGAGAACCCGCTATTTGCGGGAATTAGAGGAACTCCATCAACTGGGTGCCGACGATGTCGTGCCGGAAGAATTTGAAACGTCGATTGAAATCTTTGCGCTCGTCCTCCGCACCTACAACATGCCGCAAGATTTCGTCATGCGAAAAGCGGAACAAGTGCGTCGTGAGGGGTACGCGCTCCTCCGCCGAAGCGAGCTTCCCGAACTGGCCCACCATCTTCGCGGCGGAACCCTCGCTGACGTCGAAGTGGAGACCTATCGAATCGAGGAGGACTCTCCGGCTGCGGGAAAGACGATCGTCCAATTGGCACTGCGGACACGGACAGGCGCGTCGATCATTGCCTTGACCAGAAGCGGCGTGACGGAATCCAATCCATCGGAGAAAACCACGCTTCTTGCCGGTGATATCGTGGTCCTGCTTGGAGCACGCGATGAGATCAGACGAGCGATGGGATTTATTGTCGCGAATAAGGGCGAAGGCTAGCGTACCGTCATGGCTTGGTAGGCCTCATCAAGTGTGCCCACTTGAATGAGCTGGAGCCTCCTGCGAGAGGCAACATCCGTCGAGCTGATCCAGTCCGGCGTGAGGACTTGATCTCGCGGAACGATGATGGCTCGGTAATGCGCATTCGCAGCGGCCTCGATTTTCACGGGTAACCCACCGATCACATCTAAGCGACCATCTGGTGTGATCTGGCCGGATAACGCCACATCCGATCTGATCGCCCCTCCTCGATAGGCCGCCATAATCGCCACTGCAACGGCGGCGCTGGCGCTCATCCCATCGGTCAAGGACGTCGCGGAGCGATTTTTGATTGTAATAATCCAATCATGACCGCTGTCACCCACAGTATGGAGCACGGCACGTACGGCTCGACGGGCTCCCTCTTTCCATTCTTCACCGACGCGGGACCCTCCCCCTAGGTTGACTTCATTAAATTG